>JAYVSE010000419.1:0-7539 GCA_043775635.1 Planctomycetaceae bacterium
ATCGATCTACAAGACGTTTGGAAGCATCAGTTTCCGGTTGCTAATTTAGTCACACGATGACTAAAATTCTGGTCCGCCTCTAGATACTAGGGGAGCCAGAGTATTCGTATGACTTTTTTTCTCACTGAACAACATTTTCATCAGGCCACTGCCAGCCTGTCATTTTCAATGCGACAGGCTGCCAGCCCATCCCAATAATTGATCGAACTGTCCTAAGTCGGTGATTGTACTGGATTTTCATGCAGTACATGTAATGAGAAACCGAAAGACAGGGGTCGAAGAATAAATGTGTGGTATAAAATAGCCTGCCGGCTCTTGACGTGGTCATCAGTCTGCGCATAGAATCTCGTCATCGGTCAAGTCGTGTTTCCAACCGACCATCCACTCACGGATCGTCTTCGCTGGCACACGGTGACTTGTCATGCTGAAATCGGCCAAGCGATTGGCCCATTTTTCAAGGATTGGCCAATTCCGTTGTTTGGACTTGAGCAAGTCGCGAATCTACAGCCACCATTGAGAATCCGGTTCTTTTAACTCTACCTTGTAGCCGTTCGTCACGGCCAACTCTGCGTAACGTCGTGTCTCAGCATTACGCCCGTTACCGCGATCCACGACAATCGGTGAAACGCCCTGCGCCACCGCCTGCTGAAACCGGGTGTAATTCCAGTCTCGGGCAAGCGGCAGCAACCATTCGTCGTAGTTGTAAACGCCGGGATCGTCTCCGACTTCCGAAGAAAAGTACTCAGAAGTCCGTATCGTTCCACAATTCGTTGGCGGCCCTGTCGGTCACCACATCTAGCGCGCCGCCGTTGTCGGCGAACTGGTTCGCGAAGAACCAATCCAGCCCTTGGCTGCCTGTGAGGGTATCGACGTCGTTGTCGTTGAACACTGTCTGCCCCGCGCCGTCGTTGCCGTTGAATGCGAAACCGGCGGTCAGGCCGGTGCCTGCCTGGATGTTGGCGATCCGCGTGTTGTAATTGTTGCCGCTGGTCCATTCATGCATCAGGTCGCACAGAGCCGCGTTGTTGGTGTCAAAGGCGGTGGTACCGGCGATCAGGATATCGTCGTCGGCGTTACCCACGATGCGGTCGGCACCGCTGCCGCCGATCAGCAGGTCGCGGCCCTGGCCGCCGATCAGTAGATCGTCGCCGTCACCGCCCAGCAGCACGTCGTTGCCGTCGCCGCCCTTGAGACGGTCGTCGCCAGCACCGCCATAAAGCCAGGCCGAGTTGCTGATACTGCCGGCAATCTGGACGTCGTCGTTTCCGGCCAGGGCGTAAACGATAATCCGTCCGGTGGCATGGAAGACTCCCTGCGACACGCCGTTGATCGTCACCTTGACGTCGCCGCCGTTGCCTTGCGGGTTGATGATGATGGTATCATTTCCCGATGTGCCGTTGACAACCAGTTGCATCAGACCTGGGTTGCACGGATCGGGAGCCAGGAATACGGGGCTTTCGATAACGGCGGTGATATCGAGCGTGTTACCGGTGAAGGCGATCACGTAGTTCGTGTTCGACGCCAGAGTACCACGACGAATCGCGTAACTGCCTGCCGTCTCACCGGGATCGCGAGTCAGCGCGCCCGTGAGCACACCGCTCGCTGTATCGCTGAACTGGAAACCAGTCGCCGTGTACGTCAGCGTCGGGTCCGTTTGCCCGACGTTTTTGGTCAGATGGTTTGCTGAAACGATTAACGCGGCAGCGGTGATGTCGAGCGTATTGCTAGTGAAGGCGACCACGTAGTTCGAATTCGCCGCCAGCGTGCCTTGGCCGATCGCATACGTGCCGACGTTCTGGCCTGCCGCACGAGACAAACTGCCGGTCAACACTGAGCTTGCAGTATCGCTGAACTGGAATCCGCTCGCTGTATACGTCAACGTTGGATCGGCCTGACCGTAGACCTTCGTCTGATGATTCGCCGAAACAATCAGCGTCGCGGTGGTGATATCGAGAGTGTTACCAGTGAAGGCGATCACGTAGTTCGAGTTTGAAGTCAGCGTGCCTTGGCCGATCGCATACGTGCCGACGTTCTGGCCTGCCGCGCGAGCCAAACTGCCGGTCAACACTGAGCTTGCAGTATCGCTGAACTGGAATCCGCTCGCTGTATACGTCAGCGTTGGATCAGCTTGCCCGTAGACCTTCGCCTGATGATTTGCCGAAACAATCAGCGTCGCGGCGGTGATATCAAGAGTGTTACCAGTGAAGGCGATCGCGTAGTTCGCGTTCGCAGACAGCGCGCCTTTGCCGATCGCGTAGCTGCCAACATTCTCACCTGTCGCACGAGACAGGCCACCAGTCAACACACCGCTTGCGGAATCGCTGAACTGGAATCCGGTCGCGTCGTATGTCAGCGTTGGATCGGCCTGCCCGTAAACTTTCGCCTGAAGGTTCGCCGAAACCGTCAACGTCGCGGCAGTGATACCGAGCGTATTGCCGGTGAAGGCGATCCCATAGTTCAAGTTCGCAGCCAGCGTTCCTAGTCCAATCGCGTAGCCACCAACATTTTCACCCGCAGCGCGAGCCAAGCCGCCCGTCAGTACGCCGCTTGCAGAATCGCTAAACTGGAAGCCGGTCGCGTCGTATGTCAGCGATGGATCGGCCTGACCGTAGACCTTCGTCTGATGGTTCGCTGAGACGATCAACGTCGCAGCAGTAATATCGAGCGTGTTACCGGTGAAGGCAATCACGTAGTTCGTGTTCGCAGCCAGAGTTCCTTGCCCATTCGTGTAGCCACCAACGTTTTCGCCCGATGTGCGAGTCAATCCGCCCGTCAGTACGCCGCTTGCAGAATCACTGAACTGGAAGCCGCTCGCGTCGTATGTCAGCGTTGGATCGGCTTGCCCGTAGACTTTCGTCTGCTGGTTCGCCGAAACGATCAATGACGCGGCGGTGATATCGAGCGTGTTGCCGGTAAAGCGGAGCACGTAGTTCGGGTTCGCAGCCAGCGTGCCTTGGCCGATTGAATAGCTGCCCACATTTTCGCCGGATATTCGCGTAAGACTGCCACTGAGAACCGAAGTTGCTGTATCGCTGAAATGCAATCCCGAAGCTGTGAACGTGAGGTTCGGATCGGATGAGCCGTACACCTTGACGTTGTAGTCCGCAGCTACTGTCAGATGCGCAGGTCGAATCTCGACGCTGCCTCCATCGACAGAAACGAACGCGATCGTGTAATTCGCGTTAGCTGTGAGAGTTCCAAGGTTGATGGGATGTCTGCCGACATCTTCGCCGGCCACTCGTGCGAGGCTGCCGGTGAGCACACTCGCAACGCTGTCGGAATACTGGAATCCTTCACTCGTGAAGATCAACGCGGGATCGGCGTCGCCGTAGACTTTATCATGCCGTGCCACACGGATTGTTAATACCGCGGGTGTGACAGTGATGTCCTGCTGGTAATCGGTGAAGTCCCCGTCCTTGTCGAGAACGCGGCTCCAGACTGTGTAGGTTCCAACACCGAGTTGCGTCGAGAATGTATACGCCGTGCTGGTCGAGCCGCCAGCGTAGTCGCTCAAACCGGCTTGACTCAGAGCGAAGCTGTAATGCAGGCTGGCGAGATCATCTGACGACGGATCGAAAGCACTCACTTGGAACGAGGTACTCGTGCCGTACACAGCGGACGCATTACCGGTGAGCGTCGCCGTTGGTGCGACATTGTTAACCGTCAATTGGAACGCTGATGTACTCACGGCACCATCACTGTCGGTTGCCGTGATGGTGACGAGTTGCGATTGGTCCGGACCCTCGTTCGAGTTGAATGACCAGTTCCACGTTCCATTCAAATTCTGGGTCACGGTCCCGGTGGACGCGACCAGAGTGACCGTATCGATTCCTGGATCGCTCCAGCTGCCGGTGTTAAAGGCCGTTGCTCCTTCGTTAACCGAGATCGCTCCACCGCTAGTGACGATTGGTGCCACATTGTTTACTGTTAGCTGGAACGTCGTCGTACTCACCGCACCATCACTATCCGTTGCCGTAATGGTGACCACTTGCGACTGATCCGGACCGTCATTCGTGTTGAATGACCAGTTCCACGTTCCATTCAAATTCTGTGTCACGGTACCGGTGGACGCGACCAGAGTGACCGTATCGATTCCCGGATCACTCCAGGTGCCGGTATTGGAAGCCGTCGCACCTTCGTTGACCGAGACCGCTCCACCGCTGGTGATGATCGGTGCCACGTTGAGCACGTTGATTGTGAATGGAGCCTGCGAGTATCCAGTGAGTCCGTCCGTTGAAATGCTATTGACCGTTACGTTGTACGTCGCCGGACCGTCGAGAAGGCTGCCGTTGGCCACCGACATAACGCCCGTTGTCGGGTTGATGGTGAATCGTCCCCCTCCATCGTTTATGCCCATGCTGTAGACAAACGTCTGTCCCGGATCGGAATAAAAGACTGTGACACCGACCAACGTGCCATTGGGTGCTCCCTCGACCACGTTGTTCGGGGCATTGTTCGTGTCAGCCGGAAAAACAAAGTAGTTGTTGACGGCGACCGTGAAGTTGGCGGAAGAACTGCCACCCAATCCGGCACTCGCCTGTACCGTGATCGTGTGGCTGGTGGCCACCTCATGGTCCAGCAAGGTGCCGTTGGCTACCGTCACAACACCGGTTGTCGGATTGATGGCAAATCGACCACCGGCGCTGTCGGTGAGGCTATAAGTGACTGCGGGACCATTGGGGTCCGTCGAACTGGCGGTGATACCTACCAGCGTGCCGTTGGCGGCACCTTCGCCAATTTGATTAGTAGCGAGCGTGTTGGAATCGATCGGAACTGAAGGATTCACATTGGTTACAGCAATTGTAAAGTTCGCCGTTGATGTTCCAGCTACTCCTGCACTAGCCTGAACGGTGATCGTGTGGCTCGTGGCGGTTTCAAAGTTCAGCAGGGTGCTGTTGGCGACCGTGACGACACCGGTCGATGAGTTGATGGCAAAACGACCGCCGGCGCTATCGGTCAGACTGTAAGTGACTGCCGGGCCATTGGGGTCCGTTGAACTGGCCGTGATACCGACCAACGTTCCATTGGCTGCACCCTCTGCCACGGTATTAACCGCTGCATTCGTATCGACGGGAACCGAGAGCGGCATGTCAGTGACGGCGATGGTGAAGTTGGCTGTCGAGACAAGGCCGATTGGGTCACTCGCCTGAACTGTGATCACATGGCTGGTCGCGGTTTCAAAATTTAGTAGGGTACTATTGGCAACCATGACGACACCGGTCGAAGAGTTGATCGCAAAACGTCCACCAGCATTGTTTGTTAGACTGTAAATGACTGCCGGACCGTTGGGGTCCGTTGAACTCGCAGTGACACCGACCAAGGTTCCATTGGCGGCACCCTCCGTCGCGGTATTGACCGCCGCATTCGAATCGAGGGGAACCGAGGGTGGTAAGTTGGTCACAGCAATCGTGAAGGTGGCAGTCGATGTGCCGGCAATCCCTGCACTCGCCTGCACGGTGATCGTGTGACTGGTGGACGTTTCAAAGTTCAGCAAGGTACTGTCGGCGACCGTGACGATGCCGGTCGATGAGTTGATCGCGAAACGTCCACCAGCGCTGTCGGTCAGACTGTATGTCACTGCCGGACCATTGGGGTCAGTCGAACTTGTCGTGATACCGACCAACGTGCCATTGGCGGCACCCTCTGCCACCGTGTTCACCGCCGCGTTCATATCGACGGGAACCGACAGCGGCACGTCAGTGACGGCGATGGTGAAGTTTGCTGACGAGACAAGGCCAACGGGGTCGATCGCCTGTACTGTGATCGTGTGGCTGGTGGCGGTTTCAAAGTTCAGCAGGGTGCTGTTGGCGACCGTGACGACGCCGGTCGATGAGTTGATTGCAAACCGCCCACCAGCATTGTTCGTTAGGCTGTAAGTGATAGATTGACCTTCTGGATCAGTGGAAAAAGCTGTCACACCGATCGCGACGCCATTGGCAGTGCCTTCAGGCACGCTATCGGCGGCCGAGTTGTTATCCACCGGAACAGTCGGCGGATCGTTGTTCAGAAACAGGCTCGCGGAGCCCGGATCATTGACCGAAACCAGATCGATCTTTCCATCCCCGTTGAAGTCCGCCGCTCTCACCGACACCGGTGACGTGGCGGCAAGATTCATCGCTAACGTAAATCCTCCGACTCCGTTGCCTAGAAATACGTTGATCGTATTTGAACTGACGTTCGCAACCGCAAGGTCAGCTTTGCCGTCCGCGTTAAGATCACTGATCGTCACGGAATAAGGCCTAGTTCCGGTTGCGATATTCGCCGCGGTGCCAAACCCTCCGGTTCCGTTGCCCAACAGAATACTGAGGTTGTTTGACGTTTGATTCGCGACCACCAGATCGGCCTTACCATCTCCGTTGACGTCACCCACACTCAATGATATAGGATTCGTACCAGCGCCGAAATTGGTCGCCGCCGCGAATCCCCCGACTCCGTTGCCCAGCAGAACACTCACATTGTTTGAAATGCCATTCGCAACTGCCAGGTCGGCCTTGCCGTCTCCATTGAAATCACTCACGGAGACTGAACGGGGCAATGTACCCACCGAAAAATTACTAGCCACTCCAAAGCCACCAACTCCGTTACCCAGTAGCACACTCACACTATTCGAGCCGGAATTTCCGAGAGCAATATCGGCGTGGCCATCACCATTGAAGTCGCCAGCCGCTACTGAGCCACCGCTAGGATTGCTTCCACCGATGGGGAAATATGTTACCGATCCGAATCCTCCACCAACGTTTCCGAGTAGCACGCCAGCAAAACCCCTATCAAGAGATGTCACCAAATCCGTTTTTCCGTCCTCGTTGAAATCTCCAACGGCAATACCAAACGACGCTTTCCCTACACTCACATTGGATGCAGTTCCGAGACCTCCAACTCCGTTATTGAGCAACACGTTGACGGAGTTGAAACTGGCATTCGAGATGGCGAGATCCGGTTTCCCGTCGCTGTTGAAATCTCCGACCACTGAGTCCGTGGAACCGAGATTGATGGGGAAGTTGATCGCCGGAGCGAATCCAGCGAGCATTGCGCGCTGCTCCATTGGCTCCAGGCGGAGGTGTCGTTGAATAGCTAGCCGTTGGCGACGGCGGAACGCCGCACGTCGAGTCTTCGAACGGTCGCCTCGGAACCACTTGGTCAAAAACAGCGTCATGTTAATCTCTTCCGTATGAAGGCCGATGGAATTGAAATGAAGGAACAATGGAAGGCACGGATCGACACTCACAACCGCGATCCCACAGGTTTGAAATGAACGGCGGTTGGGCGTTGCGAATGAATGCGGAACTACCGCAAAAGCAATGAGGCCGAGTGCCGATAAAAGTGTCAGGCGTCTAATTTGCACTTTGCTGACAGAGAATGCCATCGCCTAAACAGATGAATTTCGGAGATTCTTTTGACCGAGCATGCGACGAAGTCTCGCTCCCTTCTCCCCCGGTACTCCGGGGAGAGCGACGGTCTTAAATATTGGCAAGTCCTGATTCAAAATATTTTTTGAATTCCTTTTTCGAGTGGAGGGTGCGTGAGCCCAGTCGGACAGCC
>JAYVSE010000420.1:0-23103 GCA_043775635.1 Planctomycetaceae bacterium
GGCTGTCCGACTGGGCTCACGCACCCTCCACTCGAAAAAGGAATTCAAAAAATATTTTGAATCAGGACTTGCCAATATTTAAGACCGTCCCTCTCCCCAGATTACTGGGGAGAGGGGAGCCAGAGTATTCTTATAACTTAAACGCTTGATGCTCAATAACTTTTGAATGGGTGCTTATGCGGATCGCATGGATCACCGATCCGCACTTGAATCATTGCTCGCTCTCTTCATGGGAGCATTTGATTGGGCAACTGAACCATTGCCAGTGTGATGCCGTCGTCATCACCGGTGATATCTCGGAAGGCGACGATGTCGTCTTTCAGTTGTTGAGACTCGCCGATGCGGTCGCGGTCCCGATTCACTTCGTGCTTGGCAATCACGATTTCTATCAAAGCGCAATCGATCGCACTCGCGCCGAAGTCGGTAATGCGGTGAGCAAGCATGCACGGCTTCACTACCTCCGCAACGAACCACTCATTGAGTTGTCGCCGACAGTCGCTTTGATCGGCGAAGACGGCTGGGGTGACGCGACCGAAGGAGACTACGACCGATCGAAGGTACTGCTAAATGACTTCCGGCTGATCGAAGACTTCCGGTTTCGTCATCGATCGCAATGGCGAACCTTATTGGAATTGCTGGGACGAGACGCCGCATTGCGTTTGCATTACAAATTAGAACAGGCCTGTGCACAGTACTCGTCGGTACTCGTCGCCACACACGTCCCACCGTTTCGTGAATCATGCTGGTACGAAGGACGCACGACCGACGACCACTGGGCTCCATTCTTTGTGTGCGGACAAGTAGGCAAGGTGTTGCTCGACATAGCAAACCGAAACCCGTTGACCAAGATTGAAGTGATCTGCGGTCATACGCATCATGGTGGCGTCGCCGTTTTGGCACCGAATCTAACCGTCACCACTGCAGGTGCCGTGTATGGTCGTCCTGAAATCTCAAAAGTAATGGAAGTGGAAAGTGAGATTGGCTTGATGAGGTAGATTGGATTCATCGCCTTCAGTTGGTAGCAACCAACATTTCAATTCTTGCGATGTCGTCGTGATCGAGCTGGAAGTCGAATGCGTCAAGATCTTGACGCATGTGCCCCGCATTGGTTGTTCCGATCAATGGCAACATCCCAATATCGATCGCAAATCGAAAAATAACTTGAGGAATGGTACGTTCCATTCGCTTTGCGATCATCGCGAGTTCAGGTCTCGCTAGTATTCCGCGGTTGGCCGTTAGTAATGAGAAACCCTGATAGACAATCCCGTTGGCAGAGCAAAATTTTCGTACCGAACGGTCCCAACCACGGACAGCGTAACAGCGGTTCTGCACAAACTTTGGTTTGATGCGTGCCTTCTCAAATAGCAACTGAAGTTGTTCAGCCGAAAAATTGCTAACACCGATCATACGAACACGACCGCTATCGTGAATCGCTTCGATTGCTCGCCAAGCTTCCCAGTCCATTGAACTCAATCCGTCTGAGTACATGGGGCCATGCAGCAAGTACGAGTCGATTCGGCTCGTGCGCAGGTGTTCCAGCGACAATGCAAAAGACTGCGCAACTTGTCTCGCGACGGGAGCAGCAGGGTCGTAGGGCAAGCGTTGATCTTGGCCTGGGCGAAACGTAAACTTTGTTTGCAAAAACAGATCATCGCGTGCAACGGTCCCGGCTTCGATCATCGTTGCGATCGCTTCTCCGACAGCCGCCTCGTGGTAATGCCGGCGTTGGTTTGCCGTGTCGATCCCACGAAAGCCTTGTTGAATGGCCAGCGCCACGAGTGAATGCGTTGCCTCTTCTTTCCACGCGGTTCCATATAAAAATCGCGGCACCACGTTGCCATCAACGGTCATTGAGCTATTGCCTTTATTATCATTCATCGGTGTCCGGTACACGTTGGTGTATAGCCTTTAGGCGACTCTTTTTTTGGAGCGAAGAGGCGGCTAAAGCCTGGACACCAGCGCGTCGAGCATGCCTGCTACGTTGAACGTGGATGGCATTGAGCTAACTACCGTAGGCTCTCGCCGCGAGCATGTTTGGCAACGGTCTCTTGATACTTCTTTTTGCCTTCTTCGACGGAGGCGCGAATTTGACGAGTTGCATCTTCGCTTTCTTTGCGGAGCGTTGCGATCATCTCCAGCGATTCGATCTGGAAGCCGCTGATGGCATCCACCAGCTTCTGAACACTCTTGGGATCGACCGTCGAACCATATCCTGCCTTCAGCGCGGCGCGCTCCAGTTCACGGCCCAAGGTTGCAACATCTTCCAGTCCACGATTAACGCCTTCCTTCATCGCTTCCGTGGCTTGCGTGACTTCATGCAATCCATGCTGGCTTGCGTAGACCGTTCGCAGGATGGTGAAAACATGCTCGTTGGTGGTGAAGAACGTTACTGCGCGGCGATAGACTCGCTCTTTAACATCGTGAGTTTGTTTTAGCTTTGAGACCAACGTTTCGCCGACGTCATAACCGATCTGCAAATTCTCAGAGATGTCCTTTAGCAACTGATAGGTCGAATCTTCTTTTTCAAACGCGAACTTCGCCTGATCTCGTTTAAGCTCAAGCTGACTCTTGGCACCTTGATCGGTACCGGTGTATTGGTCGAGCACAGTCTGCGCATCGCCAAGAGTCGTCTTGGAAGCTTCAAGAATAGGAATTTGCATGTCGTACAATTCACCTGCCAGCACTTCCGCCTCCTTCAGGGCAAAGCGGAAATCGATGTAAGCATCCATGATTTCCTGCTCGCGGCGGAGCGAGTCCTTGGTGTCTTTGGCGACGCCCTTGTAGCTGTCTTCAATCGTGTCGAAACGATCACTCGGACTACCACGACGGATCTGCATCCACCAATTGGAAACTTTCTCGGTGGTGCTGAATTTTCCATCATCGAGCTGCGAGATCAGCCGTTTGCTGTCTTCGCGAATCGAGTCGAACGCTTGGCTGATCTCCAAGTAGCGATTTCCGACCTGGATATTTTCCACGTTGTCGCGCACGAGCTGATTGAACGTGCTCATATGCTTGAGCACCTCGGCGATTGCGAGCGCCTTGCCCTCATCCAAGTGCTTGACATCGTCTAATAGGCTGATCAATTCGTTGTTTTGAGCGTCTTTGTCCGATAGTCCGAATTTTTTGAGCGTTGAAAGGGCGCGGTCAAGATATTTTCGCATCATCCCCTCGTTTGGAGTGGGCTCGACGGCAACCTTTTCGCTGGTTTGGGATTCCGGGTTCGGTGCTGACGCTTGCGATTGCTGATTCATCGTTGGATCACTCTCCACAGCGAATTTCGCTATGATGCAGGGGTAAAAGACGACGTGGCGGAAATGGCCCCGCTGTCGACAAGGTAAGCGTAGCGCTTTCAGCGCCTTACTGCAATCGGCGCGGACGATTTGATTTTGATTGCGACCCAGGTCGATCTGGAATTTATGAACGAAATATGAGCAACGCCCAATCCGCTGCTGCCGCCACTCAGGCCAGCCAATCTGCCGCTCAACGTACCGAATCTCGATCGGTGCGCCTTCCTGGGGAAAATCTGTCGCTTAACGAGATGATGCGGGTGATGGATGTCGCCCGCGAGATGAGTCGCAATCGAGGCGTTGCCGAGGAAATGTTTCGCCGCGACGAAGTTCGTGGGGAGCTTCGCGATAAATTGATGCGATCGGCACAACTCGCAGGCGATCGCGTGACGGAGGCTGAGATCGATACGGCAATCGAACAATACTTCGCGTCGCTCAACACCTACTCGGACCCGCAGCCGAGTTTTACCCGCGTCGCAGCCCATGCTTGGGTTTGGCGCAAGCGAATTGCAGCCTGTGTCGCTGCAGTTGCCATCACTCTGGGCGGTTCTTACTACTTGTTCTTTTCGGCTTCAGCACCGTTGTCGCCGACCGCTCAAGCGACGAGAGCGGTTGCGGCTGAACAGGAAACCGCTTCAGTGCTAGTGGAAAGAATCAGCGCGATGACCAGCGATCCGGCGGTCTTGGCACAAGCTCAATCATTGCAAGCGGAGCTTAACACGGCCCGAACGACTACCGAAGATGTGACGGCAGCGATCGCAGCCCGAGAAAAACTTGCCGAAATGGTAGATCAACTGTCAGCGACCTACGAAATTCACGTGGTCAGCACGCCAGGGGAGACCAGCGTCATTGACCGTGGGATGGGCGACAAGGGATCGATCTACTACGTCATTGTCGAGGCCCGCGACGCGACGGGGAATGTTATCCCACAGTCCATTCGCAACGCCGAAACGGGGCGAGTGGAGAAGGTTACCAAGTGGGCAGAAGAAGTTCCTCACGCCGTTTACCAAAGGCTCAAACAAGATAAAACTGACGATGGGCTGTTGAGCGAAACGCTGTTTTCCGTCAAGACGCGTGGCACCCTACAACCCGAAATCAAATTGCCAAGCGAGTCCGGTGTACCGATCATGCTCGGCAATCGTTTAACTCGTTGGTGACCAAGGGTTCCGACGCGATCGCCGAGATTGTCGTTTTCCATTACTTCAGATTTCCCAATCGTTCGATTTTGCACTATGCCTGTTTCTGGCCCCATTGTTCACCAGCAGTTGATGCACGCCTACCAAGAGGCGCAACATGAGCTTGAATCAGCTCGTGGTCAGATCGCTGCCGCAGGCGTAGAACTGGGGACGCTGGCCGAAGATCGCGGTGAGGCAATGGTGAACTTGGCACAACACTATTTGCCTGAGCTGACCCAAGACGCGATTCGCAAAACCTGGGCCGACGTCCAACAAGCTATCTCGGACGTGCTGAAACGGAAGGACCTGCATTCACAACGCTTGGTAGGCACTCTGGAAAAATTGTCTGCTGCTCGTGCAGACGCAGAAGCACGTCTCAAATCGATCGGCACCTCCCTCGACGCCGCCACGGAAACGCAAGGTGAGATTGCGAATCTGGTCAGCCAAGAGTTATCGGCTGACAAAGGTTTTGCCGAGCTGTCCGATCGAGCGGCAGAAGCCGAAGCGGCACTGCAACGTGCTGAAGCAAACCTCAACGAAATCGAACAGGACTCAAACCGCAAGCTTCCCGCGTATGAGAACAGCGTCTTGTTTATGTATCTTCAAAAACGCGGCTTCCTAACGCCTGAGTACAGCCATCGCGGAATCACTCGCAGTGTGGACCAATGGCTTGGTCGCTACATCGGCTATCGTGAAGCGTGCCAAGGCTACGACTTTCTGCAGTCAACGCCCAAGCATATGCGGGAGTTAATTGTTGAAGACCGCGTTTCGCTCGGTACGGTTTTAGACTCGCTTGAGAAACAGCGAGACAGTGTCGCCGCGAACCATGGGTTGCCCGTTGCGATTCAGAAGGCAACTGAGTTGACGAACCAACGCCAGGCGTCGTTAACGGAGCTGGAGAAAGTTGAGACCGACGCGAAATCGGTACAAATAGAACGAACTGAAATCGAGAACACACGCGGTCCGTACTACAATGAAGCGATCACTCGATTTCGCGACATGCTTGCCACTGCGGATCCACGTTCCTTGGCAAGCCGCGCGAGCGAAACGCCCGAAGTGGAAGACGACCAAATCGTTGCCCAGTTACAAGGCGTTGCACAAGAGATCGACCAGATCGGCACACAAGTTCAAGATCGGCAAAAGCGGATCGAACAAATGACCAGCCACTTGCAAGCCATCGGTTCGCTGATCAGCCGGTTTCGTGCGGCTGGATTTGATTCGGCACGAGCACAATTTAACGGGTCGGACGACGTTACCGAAGAACTGCGTGGCATCCTTGATGGTAATGGCACTTACGAAGAGGCTTGGCAACGGTTGCGGCGATCGCATCGGTCGGCCCCTTCAGCGGTTGACCAGTTCACACAAATTGCAACACATCCGATGACACAGGTACTGATCAATGCCATGGCACACGCGGCGGCCGGTGCATTGCAAGCACAAGCTAGACAAGCGGGCGAGCGACGGTCCTCGTCGGGATCCAATGGTGGCGGCGGTGGTGGCGGAAGTGGCCGTGGCGGCGGGCAATCACGCAGCGGTGGTGGTTTTACAAATCGTGATTCGTTTTAGGTCAATCCCTTTCCGCTGTTCTACGGAGTGACAACGTGCGTTATTACATCGGTGTCGATGTCGGTGGTACTACCACAACCATCGCGATCGGAAACGAGAAACGTCAGTTGGTTTATGTTTCGGATCAGTTTTCGACGCGTTCCTCGGATGGGCCTAGCGTCACGATCGAGGATATTACCCAACAAATCATCAGTGGATTACAACGATCCGGTGCGTCACTTGCAGATGTCGCCAAGGTTTGTTTGGCAACACCCGGACCAGCAACTCTGGATGGTATTTTGTTAACAACGCCGAATCTTCGTGCGGACCTGTGGGATCAATATCCAATCCGCCAAGGATTGCAAGATCGATTGCAAAAACTTTCGCCTACCCTGGACGTTTGTTACATCGGCGACGGGCAAGCCGCAGCGCTGGGTGAATTTGCGGTCCGTACCGCCACGATCGACTGCTCGACCTGCGAAACATTCACTAGTGACATGCGAGTGCCCAAACGAACCCATCTACAGTCGTTGTTTTTTGTTGCTGTTGGAACGGGGCTCGGCGGCGGCGAAGTTAGAGATGGCAAAGTCGTTCGTGGGTCCGAGGGGCGCGCTGGCCACGCGGGGCACTTACTGTTGCCGCAGGATGCGTTTCGTTACGAACATGATCGTAAGAACAAAGTCGGGAATGCGTATTGTTGTGCGGAATCTGCGATTTCCTTAACCGCCTTGACTTATCAACTTGAATATCGCTTAACGCTGGATGAATTTCGCGACCATCCGTTGAATTCACATCCAGGCACGATGAAAGATAAGGCCAAGACATTGCGGCAATTAAGCGCCCAAGGCGATACGCTAGCCATTGAGTTACTCGACGATCAAGCCAAGGCGTTAGGCATCGTGATGTTGATGGTCAACTACATTGGCGACTACGATTTACTGGTCATCGGCGGCGGAGTCTGCGATATGAGTGATTCGATTCGAGAGCGTTACCTAAAAATCGCCGAAAAATCGTATCATGACCACGCGCTCAATGGTTTCCGCAACCTCAGCGGCCTTGCATTTTCGATCTGCGGCGACGAAGCATCGGTGCTTGGATCGCTTTGTTACTCGTACGAATGAACGTTGCAAGCCAATACCAATTGCTAAGGAAAAAACGAAGTGCACATTTGGCCCGCTATTGATTTGCGTCACGGAAAGCCCGTTCGCCTGCAGCAAGGTGATTATGATCGCCAAACCGTTTTCGGTGACTGTCCCGCCACCATGGCCAAACGCTGGGTCGATGCAGGCGCTAAACGCTTGCATCTCGTCGATCTTGACGCAGCGAGAGGAGACGACCCAGCGTCTAACCGGGCAGCGGTGAAAGCGATTTTGGCCGCAGTTGATGTTCCGTGTCAGCTCGGTGGTGGAGTTCGCGATGACGCTTCGATTGAAATCCTACTTGGCTTGGGATTGTCACGATTGGTCGTCGGCAGCGCCGCTCTTAAACGTCCTGAATGGTTCGCATCGGTTTGTGACAAGCATCCTGGAAAGCTTGCCGCTGGCATCGACGCTCGCAATGGGTTGGTTGCGACGGATGGTTGGTTGCAAACCAGTGAAACATTGGCGACGACTCTCGCCAAACAACTTCGTTCGTTAACCGCGAACATTGCGGCGATCATCTACACGGATATTGCGCGCGATGGCATGATGCAAGGGCCAAACTTCGTTGGACTTGCAGATATGGCCGCAGCCACCGACATCCCGCTGGTTGCCAGTGGTGGAGTGACAACGATCGACGACGTGCAAAAACTTGTCGAAATGAACATGCCAGCTTGTATCATCGGCCGTTCCCTCTACGACGGCGCCATGAGACTGGAAGAAGTGCTTCAAGTCGCTTTTGATTAACGGCTTGGACAGCGCCAACGAGCGAAAGATTTGCCCGTTTTTACAACCCCGCAGCGCAAGCGAGCGCATCCAAATGGGGCGAACCCATTGGGGACGGTGATTGGGTGCTTTATCAATCATGCGCGACGCAGCTCACGCCCCAACGAGCTTGACTCGTTGGACGTAGCGCTTCGCCAGCTAACATCGTCACTTCGCGAAACATCAAGACCTCAGCGGGCTTGACCCGTTTTGGTGAATCAGTCTCAATAATTCGATTTCTAGCTGACTTAGCGCTTGTTCCGAATGAGGTGTCTGCATGTCCGTGAGATAAAAATCATCTCGGACGATGAAACAGTTTGAGTTCATTAATTGATCGGTATTCCATTTCATACGATCCATAGGCTAAACTACCAGCATGGCTACCGCGAGTTACCTCGACCGAATTCTCGAACCCATCGCTGATGTGCGATGACGCCAGAGTTGGCTCGCGTGATCGTGGATTTGCGAGCCGATGAGCAATTGCAGTCGGAGGTTGATGTGCTGCGTGAGAAGGCGAACGCCGGTACGCTGACGCCCGAAGAGGATGCCGCCTATAAGGAGTTCGTTGAGGCCGTTGACGTGATTTCTATTTTGCAGTCCAAGGCACGGCGCGTTCTGGATCGTCGATCGATCTAACATGGATAATGCAACGCGGCGATTGGTGCGACAACGAGCCGATTTCGCTTGCGTGTATTGCCGGATTCCGCAAGCGGCAACTCCTTTCATTGCATTCCATATCGAACATATCATCGCACGGCAACATTTGGACGAAGACAAGGACGACCCTGGCTGCCTGGCTTTGGCATGTGATCGATGTAACGCGTTCAAAGGTCCGAACCTTGCGAGCATCGACCCGGCGACAGGTGAAACGGTTCGCCTATTTCACCCCCGTTTCGATGAATGGCGAGATCACTTTGAATCGCTTTCTGGCACCGTACGAGGGTTGACCCCAGTCGGTCGAGCATCGGCGCGACTGCTGAACATGAATGATCAACGACGAGTTGAACTGCGTTTTCTATGGCTGAGTGAAACAGACGACATGTGAGGGTCATTGATCTTGCAGGCCTAGCAGTCTTGGTTCCTTCTCTAACTGGGGTTTAACATGACCGTTGGCCAAAAGAATTCACATGTTTTCCATGTTCCTGGGGCGTTGCCCCAGGCTATGTTGAACAAGGCCGTTGGCCTTAAAATCATTCAATCAAAATAACGCAACCTCAAAAAATTACTTCGGAGCTGGTAGCACGGAAAAATCTGCGAACGAGATGTAAATCAAAAAGACCATAGCAATCAACACCATGCCGACTGGCTTTGCCCACGGCCACGGCGTCATGTCTACCGCCCGTACATCTTGTTGCACAAACTCGGTCTCGCGCGGTTTCGCCGCTCCGATTGCCAGCATCATGATCACCAACCAAGCGAAGACAATGCCGAGGAAATGGAACTCGTGAATGGACTCAACGATGTGATTAAACGGATAGACGAAGTAGCCGATCGGAATCACGCAAAATCCCACGATCAACCCTAACTTGGCAGCCAGCGCCGGAACACGATTGGTCATCATCCCCACTAAAACGACGGCGAAGATGGGGATGAAATAGATGCCGTTCATCTTTTGGAGGTAACCGAAAATACTAGGTTGGCCGACGAGCAACGGTGCGATGCACATTGATGCAATGGCTACAACCCAACCGAACGTAACGCTGGACCGGACCACTTTCAGTTCCGACGCGTCCTTGTTAATGAACCCTTTGTAAATCCCAAGACTAAACAGTGTGCAAGCACTATTGAGTGCGGAATTGAAGCTGGACAAAATCGCCCCGATCATCACGGCAGCAAAAAAGCCGGTCAGAGGTGCGGGCAGCACTTTACTCACCAGCATTCCATAAGCGTGGTCTGGCTTAATGTCCTGGCCCGCAAAAAGTTGAAAAGCGATCATCCCAGGCACCACCAAGTAAATAGGGCCCAAAAGTTTGAGGGCGCCCGTCAGCAACACGCCCTTCTGGCCCTCCGCCAATCCACTGGCCGCAAACGTTCGCTGAATAATCTGCTGATTCGTAGTCCAATAAAACAAGTTCAGCAGAAAAATGCCGGAAAATATCGTGCCGAATGGTACGCTCGTGTTCGCACCACCGACCGAATTAAAGCGGTCTTTTTGCTGTTCAAATAGCAATGTTGCTCCTGCAGAAATGCCCTCTTCACCCCCAAGTTGTGACAATGCAAAACCTGTCAAGAGAAAACCACCGGTGAGTAGTCCGATACCGTTAATCAGGTCTGAAACGGCGACGCTACTCATCCCGCCAAACAACGCATAGATCGACCCAGCGATCCCCACGCCCCAGACGATTACCCACATGTAGGTGCGATGAGCGTCCAATCGCAAAAACTCAGGAAGCGATTCCGGAGCTTGGCCCAATAACGCTGGCAAACCACCATCCAGAAAACTGGGGACGCCCATGATACCGATCATCCCAGTTGCACCGGTGTACAAAATGATGGGTAGCAGGACGCCAACGTAGGCCAGTAAAAAAATGACGTTTGTAATCACTTGAGTCTGACGATCAAAGCGAATTTCAAGATATTCGGGAACGGTCGTTACGCCACTTTTGAGAAACCGTGGCAGGAAAAACCAAGCCATAAACACGAGCGCAATGACGCAGACGACTTCCCAGACCATCACGCACAAGCCATCGGTAAAGGCAGCGCCATTCAAACCAACAAGCTGTTCGGTCGACAAATTGGTCAATAGCAACGAGCCCGCAATAAACGGGAAGGTCAGCGAACGCCCCGCCAGGAAGAACCCATCGCTAGTGCTGACATTGTCATTTCGCGTGATGTACCAGGTCAGCACAGCCACCAATGCGGTAAAGAAAACGAAAGAAAAGAGGGTCAGCATGGGAAAATCCAGGTTTAATTCAAATGCAATTCAAATGCTACGGGCGGGGATATTAGCACAAACCTAGGGGCAACGTGCATTGCCTGGCCTGAACTCACGTTGAAATTGCTTGATTTAGCGTCAAAAATTGAGGCAGCGTGGCTGACGCCGGTGGGGTACATTAACGGGGTGTTCCGAATCTTGGCTTACCGGTCACAATGGTAGGTTCGTTTCCGTGTGTCCCCGATCGCTGTCTACGCCATGTCATCCATCGATTCCGAATCCGCCCCCGTGCTGGTCACGAATGCTGACGCTACTGATTCGCAGGTTAATGCTGCGCTCGGCACGGGCTCTGCGCAGGCCACCAACGGTCAGTCCGCATCCAAAAAACGTGGCGTTCCCGAAGGCTTGTGGCTCAAATGTCCTGGCTGCAACGCATCGGTTTATCGAAAGGAAGTTGCCAGCAGGCTGAATGTTTGCCCGAAGTGTGAATATCACTTCTATGTTCCGGCGATCGAGCGTATTGCTCAAGTGCTCGATGAAGGCACGTTTGAACCGATGAACGAGCATTTGCGTCCAACAGATCCGCTTCATTTTTCCGACCGTCGGCCTTACGCGAGCCGGTTAGTGGAAGAACAGCAGCGAACTGGCCTTACCGACGCTGTCCTTACCGGAACAGGCATGATTCGAGCTCGCCGAGTTGCTTTTGCAGTGACGGATTCCGCCTTCATCATGGGCAGCATGGGATCCGTTGTTGGTGAGCGATTGACCCGCTTGGTCGAGCAAGCCACTTTGCAAAACCTGCCGTTAATCATCATCAGCGGCAGTGGCGGTGGTGCGCGAATGCACGAGGGAATTTTATCTCTTATGCAAATGGCAAAGGTTTCTGCGGCGTTGGCGAAGTACGATGAAGCAGGTGGACTTTACATCAGCGTGCTGACCAATCCAACGATGGGCGGTGTCGCGGCAAGCTTTGCATCGCTCGGTGACCTAGTCTTCGCCGAACCCAAAGCGCTAATAGGTTTCGCCGGGCCAAGAACGATCAAAGCAACGATCGGGATTGAGTTGCCGGAGGGTTTTCAAACCAGCGAGTTTTTGTTGGAACATGGCTATATCGATCGAATCGTCACGCGGGACAATCTTAAGAGCGAAATCGCGCGCTCGATCGACTATTGCGGCAAGTAAATCGAGGGACCAACGATGAGCTTGCTCGATTCCCTGCGTTCGATGTTCGGCTCGTCCAGCGGCCAGAAGAACCGAGGCGCAATACGCGGAAAAGTCAATATTGACGAACGCTTTGAACGGATGCGATATAGCAGCAGCGGTACGATGAGCAACTTCTTTGTTGCACGTGACCGCGAAAACGACAAGGTCATTGGCGTCAAACTTTGCGACGCAGACAAAGTTAAGTTTTTCGAGAACCGATTTCGAGGATTGAACAAGCCGACTGAAGGTGAAATTGCCATGAGCATGCGTCACCCACTCATCGTCGAAACTTACGAGTATGGCATGTCAACCAAGGATGAGCCGTTCTTGTTGATGGAGTTTATCGAAGGTCCGTCATTGCAGAAAATCGTCGCTGATCGCAATGAAGCGGCGGTCGCGGCAACACGGCTAAATTTGATTCGTGATATGGCTGAATCGCTCAATTATGTTCACCATCGAGAGTTCATTCATCGCGACATCTGTCCTCGCAATTACATTTGCTTACCGGATATTTCTGGTCTGAAGCTGATTGATTTTGGGCTGACCGTTCCAGCAACTCCGGCGTTCATGGCGGCAGGTAATCGCACTGGCACGCCACTATACATGTCACCTGAGGTTGTGCGCCGGAGACCTACCGACAAGAAAGTTGATATCTTTTCTTTCGGTATCAGTTGTTACTGCCTTTGCACGTTTGAATTTCCGTGGCTAACATCACAAACCAGCGGTCGCGCGGCGCTTCATCACGATACCACTGCACCCACGGATATCATGGTTGCAAGACCAGACCTCGACCCACGACTTGGTCGAGCAATCATGCAAGCGTTCAATCCCAAGCTCCATGAACGAACGGCTTCGTTGGATGTGTTTTTAAGGCAGATCCAAGGCGTAACCACCGCAACCGTTTGAGTTGGCAACGATGATTGATGCGAGAAACCTTGATGACAGGCTGGCGGCGTCAGCCGAAGCCATTCGCACTGCTGACGGGCTGCTGATCGGTGCCGGGGCAGGCATGGGCGTTGACTCGGGTCTTCCCGACTTTCGTGGACCCGAGGGATTTTGGAAGGCATACCCGCCGTTTCGCGGCAAAGTTTTCGCCGAGGTCTCAACACCACATTGGTTTCAAACCGACCCAGCGTTGGCTTGGGGGTTTTTCGGCCATCGACTGAATCTGTACCGAGCTGCAGTCCCCCATCGTGGCTTTGAGATTTTGCGACAATGGAGCCAGCGGTTACCCTTAGGCGCGTTCGTCTTTACTACCAACGTAGATGGCCAGTTTCAAAAAGCTGGGTTTTCCGAAAACGTGATATTCGAACGACACGGCTCGATTCACTATCTTCAATGTACGCGCCATTGCGGACAATCGCTGTGGTCCGCAAGTGATGTGCAGGTGCAGGTCGATGCGATCACGATTCTCGCTCAATCTGATTTCCCACGTTGCCCACGGTGTGCCGCAATCGCTCGCCCCAACATCCTGATGTTCGGGGATTGGAAGTGGGAGCCTACTCGGAGCGCCGATCAAAATAGAAGATACATGAATTGGCGTCAAAAGCTCCAAGGCAAGCGACTGGTTGCGATTGAGCTTGGTGCGGGTCTTGAAATTCCTACCGTTCGTGCTGAATGCGAGTCTCAGGTGTTCAAACTTATTCGGATCAACCCTCGGGAATCAGAGACCGGAAATTCTGGTATATCTTTGCCCATAGGCGCCTTGGATGCATTGGAAAAAATCGAGGCGTTGTTGCCTTAATTCGAGTTTTGCACTTTTCGAGCGTCGAAGCCGCTCATTGTAGAACAATTGTCCTCAATTGTTCCGTGGGCGCGCTCGATCCAGGGTATCAAACAATTGAGGACAATTGTTCTACAATGCTCACTTTGCGAACTTTTTGACATTCAAAAAGTGCAAAACTCGAACTTAGAATCGAGCGGGAAAGTAAGACTTCAAAATATGGAAGACTCTAGCGGTTCACGGCGTATCGTTCGGCAATGGCTGATAGGGATCGTCGGCTCATGGGCCTGCATTTGGCTGCTTGGTCCATGGCTGGTGAATTCAATTTTGGTCCGCGTCCACGATCCTGCGATGGATGTCATCACGCTTCGCGAAGGTGACCTGATTCGCTGGCGAAGCGAAGGTTGGGCAAATACGCTTGTCGGGCCACACGGACGGCCCGGTTGGAAACCTAATCAGGCGTCAAGTTGCATCGTGATTTGGGGTGATTCGCAAGTGGAAGGGTTTTGTGTCGATGATCCTGATAAAATCAGCAACCAAATCGTTCGAATCGCACAAGCAAAGCAACGGCAATCAATCGACTGTATTCCGATGGGACGCTCCGGCACCGATGCGACCGATTGGAGTCGTTTGACAGGGCCAGCGGATGCGTTATGGAAGCCGTTCGCACATGTTTGGATCATCACCGAACTAGCGGATCTTATCGCCCTTGCTGACCGAACCGATCGAACCAGCGATGCAGGCTCTCGCTGGCAAGCCGAGTCACCAATGCCTGTTTTGGTGGCCAAAACGACTCATGCCGAAGCTGCGTTTCAGGCCGCTCGCAATCTTGTGTTCGATCCCACCACGGGAACGCGACGTTCACTTCGCTGGACTATCGGTCCGGTGAACGACGCAATCGATTCAGGTTCACCTTCGATGAGCTTACACGATGAGACCGAAGTTTTTCAAGCTGTACTGGAGCAACTTAAGCAAACGAGCCAACGGATTGATAAGCGATTGATTCTCGTCTACGCGCCATCGGTTCCTCGAATCATGGGTGGCATTGTTGAGGACCATCCTGATGATGCTGCCTGGGAATCGTTTGCATCGTTGATCGCCGGTACAACGATCATGACGATCGATATGCGAGGCACCTTTATGGATCGATGGGCAAGCGACAAAAAATTGGCGCGTGGCTTTCATAATGGCACACCAAGTTTCGGTCACCTCAATGCGTTCGGTAATCAACTGATCGCAGAATCCATCGTCGACCAGCTTGCCGTAATCGCAAGCCAAGATCGCTCGACGAGCGCAGGTGCACAATGAACTTTGCGCAATTTGAGTACCCAATCCTTCTCGCCGCAGTGGTATTGCTGGTCGTTTGCACGCGGCATCTGACCGTACGCAAGATCATCGTCCTAAGTGCAAGCTTCTATTTTTATGCTTACTGGGATTACCGGTTCCTGGGACTGCTTGTCGCGTCGACACTATTAGATTGGTCGATCGGACTTGGGCTTGCCAGGCTTCAAAATGCGGCGGGGCGGAGAGCCTTGTTAGGGCTAAGCATTGCAGGCAATCTGGGCGTACTCGGATTCTTTAAGTATTACAACTTCTTTATCGAATCGGCGCAATCGATTTTTGATCGTTGGGGATTGCACCCCGGAACTCTATCGATTGTCTTGCCGATTGGGATTTCATTTTATACCTTTCAAACGCTCAGTTATTCGATCGATGTTTATCGGAGAAATCTGTCACCATGTCGAAGCTTGCTAGATTTCTCGCTCTATGTAACATTCTTTCCACAATTGGTTGCAGGACCGATTGTTCGCGCCAGCGAGTTTTTACCACAGCTAAACTTGGCACCACGAGTTGAAGTTTCCAATTTTTACCCTGGCCTTATCCAAATTCTACGCGGCTTTGTGAAAAAACTTCTGATCGCAGACCATTTGGCTGCGATGGTCGATCCGGTATTCGCGACGCCCGAGCTCTACGCAGCACCGACGATCTGGCTTGCGATACTGGCTTATGCGGGGCAAATCTATGGTGACTTTTCTGGCTACAGCGATATCGCCGTTGGCTCCGCTCGATTGCTTGGATTTTCGCTTCCCGAAAATTTCGCACATCCCTACCTAGCATCATCGATCGCAGATTTCTGGAGGCGATGGCACATCACTCTGTCGACTTGGTTGCGTGATTATCTTTACATTCCGCTGGGAGGAAATCGCGTAGGTGAATTGAGAACTTATGCCAATTTAATGATCACAATGGTTCTCGGTGGCTTATGGCACGGAGCAGCTTGGACGTTTGTGGCTTGGGGAGTTTGGCATGGATTGGCATTGTCGATTGAACGCCTATTCGCTTCTCGAATCCCAGATCCTCAAAACCAGGCTACCCGTATGCATCGCCCAGCGATTGCGTTGAGATGGCTGATTACGTTTTCGATTGTGATGGTTGGCTGGATGCTTTTTCGAAGTCAATCCATGGCCGAGTTCTTAGCTTTGGGGCAGGGTCTGATGAACTGGAACCGAGGCATTGTTTGGCTACCACCATTGCCAATCGCGGCCATCGTGCTGCTGACGGCGGAGCATGCAATCTGGGCAACACGATTCCGGTGCCTCACAGCGCTGGAACCAGGCCACTGGGCGACGCCATGGTTGGTCGGATTTATGCTCGCCGCGCTTGCAGTTTTCGCCACCGGACGTTCGCAGCCATTTGTCTATTTTCAATTTTGAATATTGAATTTACTACGGATTGTTACGGTTTTTGAAGTGGGATAGGCTTCCAGCCTGTCATTTTCAATGCGACAGGCTGGAAGCCTATCCCACTAATTGATCGAACGATCCTTAGTCGTCGCTCTCGCTGTTGCTGAACAAAAGGTACACCGATGCTTGTTTCTTGGAAGTGGCTTTCACGCTACGTCGATCTCACGATGCCGATTGGCGAGCTCGAAACTCGCTTGGCCCTCTCGGGCCTGAATCACGAATCAACCGCTGAGGTCGACGACGATTTCGTGATTGATTTGGAAGTCACAAGCAACCGAGGCGATTGTCTTGGCCACATCGGCGTCGCGCGCGAAGTTGCAGTGCTATTTGACAAGCAATTGCGAACTCCGATCATTAGTCTTGAGGAATCAAGCGATGCCCAGGACCAAGACATTCCTGTCGATATACAAATGCCAGAAGCCTGCTCACGATACGTGGCGAGGCTGATCCAAGGTGTTACCGTCGGTCCCAGCCCGCAGTGGCTCGCAGATTCACTTCGTACCGTCGGCATTAACTCGATCAATAATGTCGTCGACGCAACCAACTACGTAATGCTTGAATGTGGCCAACCGTTGCACGCGTTCGACTTCGACAACGTCAATGGTGACGGTGTGATTGTTCGCGCGGCGCGTGATGGCGAAACCATGGAAGCGATTGATCATCATACTTACACCCTCGATGGATCGATGTGCGTGATCGCGGATGCAGTTCGCCCAATCGCGATTGCAGGAGTCATGGGCGGCGCAGCGACTGAGGTCACCCACGCCACCAAAACGATTTTGATCGAAGCGGGTGTTTTTGCACCGTTGTCGGTGCGCCGAACCGCCAGGAAGCTTAAGCTGGCATCTGCATCTTCTTACCGCTTTGAACGCAAAGTTGATCCCTGCGGAGTTGATTGGGCAAGCCGCCGCGTATGCGAGTTGATTCAAACCACTGGCGGTGGGATGGTATTGAAGCATGCCACCGATACTCACCCCAAGATGCCCACCGCAACACAAGTCACGTTGACCTATTCACACATTCGTAAACTGCTTGGGATTAACGTCGATCGCGAGGACGTCCTTCGGATTCTGACGGCGCTAGGTTGCCGCGTTGTTGGCGACGATGGCGCTGGTAAACATGTGGTGCGATTGGAGTCGCCGTCATGGCGTCACGACTTGACCCGCGAGGTTGATCTGATCGAGGAGATCGCCAGAATTCATGGCTATGACAAGATTCCGGAGAACGAACCAATCGCGGTCATGCCAAGTGCCAAACGACCGTTTGACATCGCGGTCGAAAAAGTTCGCGGCGTAATGATGGCCGCAGGTTTTTGCGAGGCGATGACCCCCAGCATTGTTACCGACAAGACCGATTCATGGGTGAGTCCATGGAGCGATCGACCTGCGCTGGCAACCGTAACCACGATGCTTGAAGGCGCGCGAAAACTTCGCCGCTCGATTGTTCCAAGCCTATTGCAAAGCCGCGCAGCCAATTGGGCTGCAGCCAATGTCGAAGCCGATTTATTTGAAATCGCACATGTTTATTTGCCCGGCATAACCGCCAACGATTTACCGCTTGAGCAGTATTCGCTCGGCCTTGTATCCGGCGAAGACTATTTCATTGTCAAAGGTATTGTGGATTCGATGGCCGCGCGACTTGGGCTCTCCGGCGGATTGCAATATGAATCGGTATCAGTTCCCGGCATGGATTCAGCTTGGTCGACAAGGATAAAACTTGGCGATCAAATCGTGGGTTATCAGGGCTTGATCGACCCTGCGGTCGTGCGTGACTTAAAAATACCTGGCCGCGTTGTTGCTGTTGAACTGTCGCTGGTCGCACTGCTTGAGAATGCGAAGCTGGTTCCGACGCAAACCGATGTCAGTCCGTTCCCGTCCATCATTCGTGACTTAAACCTAGTCGTTGCAGAGTCGGTGCGGTGGGCGTCGCTGGAGCACGCAGTTCGCGCCGCTGTTGGTGTTGAGCTTGCTGGCGTTCACTATCGCGAGACCTACCGGGACACGAAACGTGACGGAGAAGATCGCAAACGAATTCTGTTGTCCGTTGAACTTCGTAAGCCCAATACGACGTTAACACATGCGGAAGCCGATCTGCTCGTAACGTCCATTCTCACGGCTTGCGAGAATAACGTTGGGGCAAAATTGCTCAGCTAAATGTCGCCTTTCGCTCCGCGAAAGAGCGCTCTTTCGCGGAGCGAAAGGCGACACTTATTCCTATGCGACTCCTAAAGCTGCTGACCGAGCCTTCGCAAGATGGCGTCAACAACTTCTTCCTCAGGGCCGAGGTAGGACGAAACGATAAATTGCTTGTTTGGGAATTCGTGTTCGATTTCGTGCACTTGGCTAATGATCGATTGGTAGAGCCTGCCCTCGAACAAAAGATGCGGTTGGACGACAATCGAATGAATCGCAACATTTTCCGCGATTCCACGTAACACATCGGATAATCTCGGATTTGCCATTGCATAAAATGCGGCGGCGATAATTTTGGCGGAACGCTGACCTGCGACCCAGTGGGTCAGCAATTTCATATCGGCTTGAGCACATGGATCGAAGCTGCCTCGACCGACCATGAGGATCGCCGTATTATCGCTTGCGACCGTAACATCCTTGAGCGACTCGTCAAGCCGGTCCAGAACCAATCGTAGTAGCTCCGGTGCTCGCGATAGCGCACGAGACTCCTGCCAACTCATGCCCTGAGACTGGCGTCGACAGCGGTTCAACGCATCGGGAATATCAGACTTCGCATGCCCAGCAGAAAAGAGCAACAGAGGTGCGGCGAGAATCCGTCGAACTCCTTGCTGCATCAAACTCCGCCAACCATCGTCGATCGTTGGCGATTGAAGCTCAAGCAAGCAGCATTCGACAGGAAGCGGCGACAATCGCAACGCTAGTCGCTTGCCAAGATTAAAGAATTGTTCAGTCCCCACGGCATCGCGAGTGCCATGGCCGATTAGCAGCACTCCGTCACCAGGAACAAACCGCAGCTCAATTGGCTTAAGCTGCGGTCTTGGATCGTCGAGTTTCGCTGGCTTGAAAAACTGGCTCACTCGATAACACTGTGTTTCGCAAATCCTTTCTTGGACAATGCATCCATTGCAGCCGTTAAGTCGAAACCGGAATCGTACTTGATCAGTACTTGAGGATTGTCGATCGCGCCTTCTTCTTGCTGCTTGTCTAACTCGACCGATACCACATTGCCTTGGCTTTCGAGCGTACTCTTGACGGACGGATAGCACGCAAACGGGCAATGCATATCCTCGACACGCATCGTCAGAGTTCCGGCTTCTTGCATCACCTGACTGGACGCCGGAGTCACTGCCGCCTGACTGCCCGCCGCCTGAGTACTCGTTACTTGAGTACCCGAGGTCGAATCATCCATTGGTGCTGTAGAAAACAAGTAAGCGAGTCCCGCCGCAGCGATGACGGCGACGGCGTAAATAACTGAACGCATTGAGTTTTATTCCCATTGAGGTAAGCGATGTCCACGTGACTTATGTAAGCGAGCGGCAGCTTCAATTGTACCCTCTCCCAACACTTCGTTGGAGATCTGCGGCTCGCCTTAGAATCGAGCGGTAAATGTGTCGCCTTTCGCTCCGCGAAAGAGCGTTCTTTCGCGGAGCGAAAGACGACAAAAAAGACCGCACGATGCTTAGTTCACTAGTTTCCTGCACAGCGACAAGAAAAACAAGCGGAAAATCATGACGGCTCAGTCACCCCACCGATGATTTTGTGCGTCGACTATAAAGCGAGGCCGTTTGGACCAGGGAACAAAAACCCACCCTATCATTCATCAACGGTGCCAACGATATTAACCCATCACATGAATCGCCTGTCTAACCACTTTGAAGGATTTCAAATGCAACGTTTTGCCGCATTCGCTATTTTGTCAACTCTCCTGATCTCGGCCACGTATGCCGATGATGCTGGATTCACGAACCTCTTTAACGGCAAGAATCTCGATGGCTGGACTCAGCGGAATGGCACCGCGACTTATCGTGTCGAAGGTGACTCGATTGTCGGTAAAACGTCCGAAGGCAGTCCGAATTCGTTTCTATGTACTGACAAATTGTACGGCGACTTTGAGTTGTCATTTGATGTAAAGGTAGATTCCGCGTTGAACTCCGGTGTTCAAATTCGTTCGCAGAGCGAGGGTGGCAAACCTGAGGGTCGCGTGAATGGACCGCAAGTCGAGATTTCGCTCGACAAAATGGCAGGCTATGTTTACGGGGAATCAGCGGGTGGCTGGATGACGCCGGACGCGGATCGCAAGCCACACGATACTTTCCAAGACGGTAAGTGGAATTCCTATCGAGTCCTTGCTGTTGGCAACAAAATCGAAACGTGGATCAACGGAGTGCAAATTTCTAATCTGACGCACGAAGAGCGATTCAAGTCTCATCCCAAGGGTTTTATTGGCCTACAGGTTCATGGCATCGGTGCTGGGCAAGGTCCATTCGAAGTACGCTGGCGTAACATTCGTATTCGCGAATTAAATCCGTAAAACAATGACCGCTAACGCCTGAACTGACAAGCACTCTACTTCAGTTCAGCCAACCACGCGAGTGATTGTTTCTGCCAAGCGTCCCACATCGGTCCTTGGTAACCATTCAGTCCATGGCCTCCCGAGGGAAGTTCAAGGTACTTTGCAGGTATGCTTTTCGCCTGCAGCGCCGCAAAAAGTACTCTGCTGTTTTCGGGAGGCACCGGGCCGTCATCCAGCGCGTGCGCAAGGAACATCGGCGGCGTCTTTGATGTGACTTGCAGTTCGTTTGAATACAGGTTCACTAATTCGGGCGAAGGCTCTTTGCCAAGCAGATTCATTTTCGATCCCGAATGAGTCTTCGCGCCCAGCGTGACGACCGGGTAGACCAATATCGCAAAGTCTGGACGGCAACTGACCCGATCAATCGCAGTAGCGGCAGTGGCGTCTCCTTCGTCGAAATGCGTTCCCGCTGTGGAGGCAAGATGCCCGCCCGCCGAGAAACCCATGATGCCAATTTTCGCAGGATCAAGGTGCCATTGTTTCGCGTTTGCACGAACAGTGCGGATGGCTCGCTGCGCATCTAACAGTGGCACCGAATGCCGTCCCGCAGGCAGTCGGTACTCCAGCACAACGCCGGTAATGCCATGTTGATTCAGCCATGCAGCAATCCCATGACCCTCAGGTCCAACGACCAGACCACCATAACCACCACCAGGGCAAATCACGATCGCCGTGCCATTGGATGATGTCGTTGGCTGATGCAACGTAATCCACGCGTTTGCGTCTTCCGTTTCCCCGTCACCAATCGGTGCAGGTCCGTTCCATAGAGCCAATCGCGTTGCAGTGGTTGCCTTTCCTGCTGGTGGAGTATCCTGGCCAACGCTGATCGTTGCGACAAACAAAAAGCATAAACCAAAAATTGATTTCATAAGGTTTTCCATTTTTCCGACTGGTTGTATGAGCGTTTTCGATCAACAGGTTGGCACCTGCACATTCAAAGTATAGCGACGATTTAAGATCCGAAATTTCAAATTTGAAACAGACTTGCCGGGATTCATTAGCTCGCATCCAGTTCGACTGTACTAGATACGATTCGAGACGCCAGCCAGCTCGTCTGGTTGGTGAAAGAGATTAACAAGCTAAACGGCGTCATGCTCCCCAGCGGGCCCATTTCCTCTAAACCGCCGCCTTTGGCGACGGTTTAGAGGAAATGGGTTGGTTTTGAATCGCATGTTTCTAGCCTACTAATCTTGTTCACCAATGGCACAAGACCGAATGGCGTGGAATTAAGCAATCTGAGTGAGCCGCAGACGCTAGCCTCGGGCCTTACAAGGCTCTAACGGACGCGATTGCCCGCGGCTAGCGCCGTCGGCTCACTAAGTCCACGCCATTGGGCACAAGGCCATTGGGGTCAATCTTAAGCATGGTTGATTTCCAGTGATCTAGCTCCCGAATGTTTTATGTATACTGGAATTCGTTGTTGAAGCCCGTAGAGTCTCTCGACTTATTAAAAAGGAATTCCATGATGCGAATCTTGTTCAGAAGTGTCGCGATTGTTGCTGCTTGTTGTTTCGTCAGCGTCACGTCGATTGCTTTGGCGGATATTCCAAAGGTTGGCGACAAGGCACCGGATTTTGAAATGCAAGGCAGTGACGGCAAAACATACTCGTCGAGTGACTTTGTTGGTAAGCAAGCCGTCATTATTGCGTGGTTCCCCCGCGCCTTTACAGGTGGCTGTACGGTTGAGTGTAAATCCTTGAAGGAGCAAGGTGCGATGCTGAAAAAATTTGATGTCGCCTACTTTACGGCAAGCACTGACTCGGTCGAGAAAAACACTGACTTTGCCAAGAGTCTCGATCTGGACTATCCGATCCTCTGCGATCCGAATGGCAAGAATGCCGCTCTGTTCGGAGTCTTGAAGAGTACTGGTAACGCAGCCGAACGAGTATCGTTCATTATCGGCAAGGACGGCAACATCTTGGCTGTCGACAAGGAAAACAACACCAAAGACCACGGTCAGGATTTAGCGGAACAACTCGAAAAACTTGGCGTGGCAAAAAGAGCAATGCCCCGCTTCAATGCTGGGATTTGATCGTAGTGGGATTCGCCAGAATTCCTCAGCACACTAAAACGTTGGGAATTCTGGCGAATCCCACTACACA
>JAYVSE010000421.1:0-14592 GCA_043775635.1 Planctomycetaceae bacterium
GGCTGTCCGACTGGGCTCACGCACCCTCCACTCGAAAAAGGAATTCAAAAAATATTTTGAATCAGGACTTGCCAATATTTAAGACCGTCCCTCTCCCCAATGCCCGCCGCTCGGCTCGACGATCATGTGCATCCGCGCGTGGTTCTCCCTGCGCAGCTTCTTGACCGTTGCCAACTGGTCCTGGAAGTAAGACGTCTCGTTCTCACCGCTGATGACGAGTCCCAGGATCGGGTAGATCGCCGGCTCCGAAAACTGCTTGCCGAACGCCGACTTGAACGCGATCCAGGCGAAGACCCGTTCCGGATGCTTGCCGCCGAATCCGCTGACGAACGCCGTTGCGTTGGAATGCCCGAACAGACACAGCGGCGCATTCACCACCTCCATGTGCCCGCTCTGCTTGGCCAATTCCGCCAGTGCGTCCAGCAGCCGCGTATCGGGCGATTTATCGTTGCCGGGGAACCCCAACTGCGTCCCGTCCGGCAGCTTGCCCAACTGGTTGAATGCCACGATCCCACAGCTCAATTCCTTCGCAAGACCCTGCACCTCGGGACTTTCGGACCATTGCTCCCCCGTGCCGTGATAAGGGAACACCAGCAGCCCTTTGATCGTCGGGGCGTCCTTCGGCAGCCAAAGATGAAACAGGCCGTCCGCAGTCGTCAACGGCCACGCATACGGCGTCTTCGGCTCGTCGGCAGAGACGTTCGGCAACAGGCCCAGCGGCGCGAGTAGCAGAGCGGTGAGGAGGATTAAAGTGTGGTGCATAGTGGGTTGATTGAAGGAGGTTACTGGGCGGTGAGTTTCCACTGGCCCCAGAGTTTGGGCGTCAGTTCGGCTTCGCTGGGGACATCGGCGGTGAAGGCGGTGGCTTTGTTGGACCAGTAAACACGCTGCGTGGTCTGGCCATTGCTGCCGCGCAGCACGCCGATGTCGGCGCGGATGAGGTCGTTGGATTTGGGAGTCCAATGCAGCGCCGCGAGGGGGACGCTGATTTCGAAATTCCCGGCTTTGTCGGTGGCGAGGGTGACTTGCGCGGTGATGTCTTCGACGCTGTCGATGTTGATCGTGCGCCAGGGGCTGCTGAAGGCAACGGGCTGTGCGGTGCCGGGCACTTTCACACGATAGAGCACGGCACGGGGCTGGCCTTTGACGAGGGTGATCAGCAGGCGCTGGTCGGTGTCCGTATGCAGCATGAGGTCGAGGCAGCCGCCGGTTTTGAAGAGCGCGTCCGGGGTTTCGCCGCTGTTGTTGAGCAGGTCTTTTTCGGTGGTGCGCCAGGCGGCGAAGAGGCGGTCGCCGGCGATGCAGAGCGAAGCGCTGACTTCATAGGGCTTGGAGTCACTGTTGAAGTTGGCCCTGGTCCCGCGGCGGTCGATCATCGCCCAGTCGGCGGTGGCGGGCCAATCGTCGAGCTTGCCATCGACGGTCGGTGCGGCGGTGCGCAGCGGCACGGTGAGGATGCCGGTGCCGCGTGACTTTTGCCGCGCGAGTTCGGCGCGGGCGAACCAATCGCGCGCCTTGTCGAGCTCGGTGGTGGTGACGATGAGGGCTTGATCGGGCAGACGCTTCAAGGTTTCGAGTCCATCCACCCGCACGAGGCTGGTGCGCGCGCCATCAATGAGGAAGACCTTCCCATCCGGCGTCTGCGTCATGCTGGGCCAGAAGTTTTCGTCGTGCAGCGAGACGTCGGTGACGTCCATGTTGCGTGTGGCGACGGGTGCCGCCCAGTTGGGGCGCAGGCGGATGTCGTGGAACAGGGTGCTGACGAAGAGCCCGTCCGCGGTGAAGAGATACATGTTCCCCATGTTGCCGTTGATGCCGAACATCGGGCCTGTGGGACCGTTGATGAAATCGCCGAGCAGACGGGTGTGGCCGACGACCATGCCGGGCCGATCCGGCACGGCGGCTTCGTGACTGGCGTGAAGGCCGGGCCACGGGCTGGGATAGCTCCAGCGCGGTTCGCCTTTGAACATGCCGCCGAGACCGATATTCGAGAATGGCGCGGTGGCGTTCGTGGAGATCGTCCACTCGTCGAGGTGCAGTGTTTGATCGCCGCCGCTCGAGGCTGGGTTGCCGCCCGCAGGCCCGAGGCGTGTGGGCTTGAAGTCGTAATGCGGCAGGCCATTCGCGTCGAATCTCACGGGGCTGAACATGGCGGTGTCTTTGCCGAGTCGCGAGACGATGAAATCGAGCTTGCGGGTGACGGTGACTCCGTGTGCCGGGCCCTGGGTCAACTGGAGTTCTGCGGGCTGTGGTTTGCCATCGGCGTTGAGGTCCATCCAGAGGAAGGTGGCGTGTTTGTCGGGCTGCGGATTTTCTTCCTCGGGCTTCGTGCCCGCGGGCCACGCGGCGCGGAGTTCAGGCTGTTCGCGTAGCCATTTCCAGGCATGGGCATCGCCAAACGCGGCGACGAGACGCGCTTCCTTGCCGGTGTCGATCCAGAGGAAGGCGGCGTTGTCACCAGCGACCGGATTATGCGTGTAGCAACTCGTGAAGTAGCGCCGGCCTTTGGCCTTGGATGGATAGAGCGGCCAGTCGGGCGAGTAATGGCCGTAGTGTGCTTCGAGCAGCGGGTCCGGCCGCGCAAAGACGCGCTTGAGCGAATCGCTGCCGGTTTTCCAATCGAGCGCGAACTCGAGGCCTTTGTAGAAAAACACATTCGCATCGCGGGAATCGAGCACGCCACCGCCGCCGTATTCCGTCGGACCGTAAAAGGCGCGTGCGAGCTTGTTCTCCGACCACACGGAGACGCGCCGCGGATAGTTGTCATTCTCGGCCACCCACACGCGGCCTTGCGAATCGAGCGCGAGGCCGTTGGGGTTGTTCATGTGCAGGGGATTGTAATCGCCCACAGTCGGTACGCCCGCTGTGCCAATCGTTTTCAGCAGCTTACCGGTTAAGGTGAAGACTTTGATCTGATGCGAGGCGCCGCGGTCGCTGATGAAACATTGCCCCTCTGGTCCGATGGCGATGTGTCTCGGATCGTCGAGCCCCTTGGCGATGATCGTCTCGGCTTGGGTGACCTTCACGGATGCATAGGCGAGCAGCTTGCTGCCGCTGAGGACCAGCATGCGGCCCTGGGCATCAAACGTAACGCCGCGCGGGTTGTTCACGGGCAGGCGACCTGTGATCGCGCCGGATTTGGCATCGACGAACAGCAGTTCGTTTTGCCTCAACATCGAACAGACGATGAGGCCATCGTGAACGGCAAGACTGCTGAGCACGAACTGGCGATCACCGCCTTCGAAACCTTCGATGATCGCCGGCCGTGGATCCGTGGGCTTCTTCGGGTGTGAATCGTCGCCGAGTATGGTTTTGAAAATGGGCTGATCGCCGAGGGCTTTGGTTTTCGCAGTGAGGCGCAATTCGCCTTCCCACACCGAGCCGATGTAGCACAGGTGGTCCGCAATGGCATTCGCGCCACCATCGACGGCCAAAGTCGGCGCGCCTGTCCATGTGCCGCCGACCCAATGTTGCCCGCCGATCTTGGCGCCGTCTTCGCGCAGCCATTGCAGACCATGACCGCCCTCCGCGACATAGCAGCCCATGAAGACGAGCGGCTGTCCGTCCGCGGTGCGACTGCCGGGCACGAAGGCCATGCTCGTCGGCGGTGTGTGCGAGGTGAGCCAGCAACCGGAGTTGTCGGCGGTCGTCCAGGCGGGCTTGCCGGCATTGTAGATGCTGAACTCGTAGCGCATGCTCAGCGGCTTGCGCCACAGGCCGCGCACCGTGTAGTCGCCGGGCGCGACGGGCCGCGCTGGGATATTGTAAACCCCGTGCTTCGCAGCTTCGGGATCGCGCAGCAAATCATCGCTGCCATCCCACCACGCGATATTTTCGCCCGCGGGAAAGGGAGTCTCGCTGACGAGATTCCGCACGCGCATTCCAGCTTTGTCCTCGATCACGAGCGTCACGAGACCGGCCTCGGGCAGCGTGAACTTCACCGGGATCGGCGGCGGCTCCTCGACCGACTTGGGCAAAACAAGGCTCGTCAGCGCGGCCTCGCGCATCGGCACTAGGGCCATGAGTTCGCCCAGCCACACGCGGCGTCCGTCTTTGATTTTGTCTGCCAGATGGGGGTGCTTCGCCTCGGCAGGCGCGGTCATGCGGACGCGCAAGGCCCGCGTGCTCACTTCGTGATCCAAGGCAACCCAGTTCGGCCCGAGCGAGGAAGGATACCACGTTTCAAGTTTGCGGCCGGCACCGACTCGCGTCCAGGATTCCGCCGGAGCCTCGCGCACATTCGCATCGTCGGCTCCGGTGAAGGCATCGATTTCGCACGCGCCAAAACCGGTCCACAGCAGGCAAACACCGCTGAGCGTCACCGGTTTCGGCCATGTGAGCGTGACGATCTCGGGATGCTCGGCGGACACCGGCAACGGCGCGCCGTTATCAGCGTTTTCCCAAGCGGCCCAGGTTCCGTTGTGCGATTCATCGACGAGCCTAGTCGACACATCATCGAGGGCGCGCGACTGCACCAGCGACTGCGGTGCGACATTGCCCAAACGATCCGGCAGCAGCCAGACACCCGCGAGCTGGCCCGCCGTCTCGCGATCCCCGGCAGCGGGCGTGTGACTGAAACGCAACGCCCGCGTTGAGGTGCCCGTTGGCAGCACCCAGAGGCCGTAGTGACCGCTGGCGACCTCCGCATTCGATTCGGCACCATTCACCAAACGCGACGCTGGGAGCCACTGCGAATCATCCACCAGATCGCCGGGATACGCCGCGCCCGGTTTCAAGACACTCAACGAGCCGCCGCCGCCGACCAGCACACTGCCCACCGGAATGTTCTGCGTGAAGCCGATGCGCAGATGCCGCACGCCCGCATCGAGTCCCGCGCCGAACTTCACGCCCTGCCAGTGCGGCATCGCTTGCTGACACCACACGACCGCCTTCGGCCCGAGCTTGGCGATTTGCGCGTCACCCTGGAACAGGGATTCCGGCCCGCTGCCGATGCGCTCCGCAAAAGTCGCCGGATCCAGCAGTGCGGGATCGAGCGGTGGAAAAGGCTCGGCGGCGGGAGCCGGAATGGCGGTGAGGAATAAGGCGGCGAGAAGGTAGAGATGGTATTTCATGGTGCTCAAAAAATGCTGGAGTGCTAGATCCGCAGTGTGTTTTGGTTTCAAGAATGACTTCCTTCTATCAAGATTGGTCTTATCCCCGGAGAAGTGGCCCAAAAAAATCATTGCCCCGCTTCGTTGCTGGGGCAGAACGTTTTGTGTAGTGGAATTCGCCAGAATTCCCAACGTTTTAGTGTGCTGAGGAATTCTGGCGAATCCCACTACAATCAAATCCCATCATTGAAGCGGGGCATTGAAAAAATGCGAAAGGTTGGAGTATTGGAGTATTGGAGTGGGTGCGGACGAGCGAGGTGGGCCCGGAGGCAGGTGCGAGCAGCATGACGGCGAGGAGGGTGAGGGTGAGTTTCATGTTGTTGGTTCTTGGTTCGACAGCCTATTGGAATTCGAGTTTGGTCTGCGGGAGCAAGGCTTGGATTTTCGCCTGGGTCTCCGGGCTGAAGGGTGGCTTGGCCGGAACGAGACGCAGAGACTTCAAAAAGAAGAAGGCCTGCAACTGTGGCAGTCGCTCGTCGGGCAGATCGAGGATGCCGAAGGAGAGTTCTTCAAGCTGGGTCGCGCCGGCGAGCGCGGTGAGATCAGAGTCGGTGAGCCGCTGGAGTTGAAGCAGGCTGGCATCGTAGGAGTCTTCGTTTTCCTTGCGATGGTCGTGGGCTTTCCCGCCCACAATGCGGGTATCGATCTGTGTCAGCGTGTCAAAGAGCGGGATGTCACCGCCTGCTGCTTTTTTCAAGGCCTCGGGCGTGGTGTTGACCGTAGTGAAGGTGCCTGGCGCGATCTTGATCGTGCGGATGACGGCATCGACATGCGGGTGCCGTGCGGCTGCGGCAAGGATGGCGTCGGTGTGGTCGGTGAGCGCTTGTTTCAAAGCCGCATCGGCCGTGGCGGCGATGACTGCGTTAACGTCGGCGCGTGAGTTGATTTTGGAAAGGTCAGGAGCAACGGCGTGAGGTGTTGCGAGGGTCAGGAGATCGGAAATTTCCGCATCCCACGACAGACTCGCCGCCTTGTCCAAACCGCCCTCGGTTGTGATTCGGTAGGCCGTGAGCGTCGCCCCCGTGGTTGCGGAAACGAGGAGAAACTTGCCGTCTGGTGACAGCGTCAGCCCCCAGGGAATCTTGTCCGTCGGTGTCAATCCGAGCAACTCGGCCTGGCCGTCTTCCCGCACTCGGTAACGGGCGATCCGGTCAAAATCCTGGCTGTGCCCCCGCAGTCCAGCGAAAATGAATTTGCCGTCCGGCGTGATCTCCAGGTCGGAGGCGCTGAGGCCCTCCTTCGACATCCCTTCCGGCAGAATTGCGATGTCCTGACGCAAGGCAAGTTGCCCGTCGGAGAGCCGTTCCCAGGTGGAAAGGCCGATGCCTTGTTCATTCGTGAAATAGACCATCGGCAACTTGGGGTGATAGACGAGGTGGCGCGGGCCAGTGCCTGGTGGTGGATTTGCATTGAGCGGATCGAGCGGAGTGACGGTCCCCGAGGACGCATCGAAGCGGTATTGCAAGAGCGCCAGGTTGCCCTTCACATAGGGTACGTAGAGGAACTTGTTGTCGGGAGAAACCAGGACGCAGTGTGCCTCCTTTTTTCCTTCGTCAACGGTCACCACAGCTTTTCCTGGCACTCCGTCTTCCCCAAGGCGATAGACATTGAGCCGCCCGTTTCCGTAGCTGACGCCGAAGAGAAACGCACCGCTGCGATCGAGGCTGAGGTAGGCGGCGTCGTCATTCAGGTCAATGCGCTGGTGGCTCGCATAGCTGCCGTTTGTTGCCAAAGTCACCACCGCCCCCGGTACCTTGCCCTGTTCTCCGCCTCCGCCGGCGACATAGAGCAGCGGCTTTTCTGGATGCATGGCAATGACCCGGCCGGGAAAACCCAGGTCCCGCTTTTCGGCCATCTTCAGTTCCAGGCCACCGTCCTCCCTGAGAACGGCGTCAACAATCCAAAGCGTTTGCGTCTTGCTGGAAGGCGCATAAACACGAAAGGCTTCGGCGGCGAGGCTCGTGGCAGACATGCCGATGCCAAGCATGGCGGTGATCAGGTTGAGTTTCATGTTAAGCGTGAGTTTCATGTTGTCTCGTATCTCATTAAAAACCTGTGAAGCGCTCTTCCATCGGCGGAAAATTCGCTGCCCATGCTGCGGGGGAATCACGCCAGAATTTCGGTCAGCACGTGCCCGTGCACGTCAGTCAGGCGGCGAGCGATCCCGTTGTGGTAAAAGCTAAGGCGTTCGTGATCGATTCCAAGTTGATGCAAAATCGTAGCATGAATGTCATAGACCTGCGTCGGGTTCGCGCGATCCAGTGGCTTGTAACCCCACTCGTCGCTCTCGCCGTGCGTGATGCCTCCTTTGATCCCTCCGCCGCACAACCAGTTGGTGAAGACATAAGGATTATGATCGCGCCCCGTACCACCTTGCGAAGAAGGCATGCGACCAAACTCAGTCGTCCAAAGAATGATCGTGTCTTCGAGGAGGCCACTTTGTTTTAAGTCCTGGATGAAGGCGGCGGCACCACGAGCCATCCCCATGGCGAGCGGTCCGTGATCGCGCTGAATGTTTTCATGCGAGTCCCAGTTGCGGCGCGGAAAGCCGTTGTCGTTGCCGCTCCAGACCTGCACGAAACGGACGCCGCGCTGGAGCAGGCGACGCGCGGCGAGACACTTCTGCGCGAAGTAAAAGGCTTCTTCCTCGGCATTGATTTCAACTGGCCACTTTTGCGGTCCGCGATCCAAGCCATAAAGCTTGAGTATATGCTCAGGCTCGGCCTGGAGATCAAGAGCGTCGGGAGCAGCAAGCTGCATCTTCGCAGCAAGTTCGTAGCTGCGGATGCGGCCTTCCAAACGTTGATCGCCAGCACGCTCTGCCGCGTGAGCCTGATTGAGTTCAGCCATGAGCTTTTGCGATTCGATTTCGCTTTGGCTTGTAATGAAGCGACCTGACTTGTGCGGGAAGAGATCGGCAATAGGTGTCTCCGCCCCCGGATAGATAATCGTGCCACTATGTTGCGAGGGAAGGAACGCTGAGTCCCAATTCTTGACACCATTGGAAGCAAAGCCGCGATGATCGGGAAGCACCACGAAGGTAGGCAGATTGTCGTTCATCGAACCCAGGCCGTAGCTCACCCAACAACCTGCACCGGGAAATCCCGGAAGCTGGAACCCTGTGGATTGAAGCAGGGTCGCAGCCGAATGCACGCCGGATTTACTGACCATGTTGTGAATGAACGCCAGGTCATCCGCGACTGCACCGAGCGGCGCAACGGTGTCGCTGAGCATTTTGCCGCACTGACCATAGGGCTTGAAATCCCATACCGGTTTGAGCCATGGACCGAGGCCATTTTGAAAGGCTTCGACAGGCTCACCGAAGTCGCTTGCCTGACCGTGACGCTTGATCAGCTCAGGCTTGTAGTCAAACAAGTCGAGATGGCTTGCCGCGCCTGACATAAAGAACTGTACAACGCGTTTGGCCTTCGCGGGATGATGCAACTTGCCGTCGAGTAGGCCGCCACTTGCGAGCGCACCATCCTGGCCGAGCATCGATGCCAACGCGAGTCCGCCAAGACCACCACCGGACTGCCAGAGAAAATCGCGACGCGAGTGACTTTGGGCTGCAGTCGCTCGATGAAAGGGAGAGTCATTTTTCATTGTGGCTCAGTCGACAAAGGAAAATTCGTTGAGATTCAGCAGAATGCGGCAAAGGCTGGGCATGCCATGCGTCTTCGCGAAATGGATAAGTTTGTCGCGATCACCTTCGCTCGGTTCATGACCGAACGCGAGCGAGTACGCGCGGGCAACTTGCCCATCCAGATCGGGGCGTTCACGCTGCACTCGCTCGGCAAAATGGATCGACTGAGTAAGCATGAATCCGTTGTTAAGCAGCGCGAGAGCTTGCAGTGCAGAAAGACTTTCGTTTCGCTTGTCCACACGGATCGACGGATCGGCACAATCCAGCGAAGTCATCCAGGGCTGTGTCTGCGAGCGAACGATGAAGCGATAAACGCAGCGTCGCCAAGTCTTTGCATCCTCGGGGTCGGCCAGCTTGTATTCATAGTGTGGCGAATGCGCAGGATGCTCGATCACGAAATCCTGCCAGCCCGGTCCACCCGCAGAGAGGTCGAGCTTGCCACTGAAAGCCAACACCGCGTCCCGCACCGCTTCGGCTTCGAGCTTCCTGCGGTTCTGACGCCACAGTAACGCATTGTTGGTGTCAATTCTTTCGGCATCGGCGTTGGACTTCGTCGATTGCCGATACGTCGCGCTCATCACGATCTGCTTATGCAGTCCCTTCAGCGATCCGCCGGTATCGCGAAACTCCGTGGCCAGCCAGTCGAGCAATTCAGGATGCGAAGGTACCGATCCGTTGAGTCCGAAGTCGTTGGGGGTATCGCTCAGTCCGCGGCCAAAATGATATTGCCACACGCGATTGACAATACTGCGCCACGTCAGCGGGTTTTTCGCATCGGTGATCCAACGCGCCAGCGCTGCACGCCGTTCACTCTCAGGTGCATCGCTTGGTAACGAAAAATGCCCAGGAGCAAACTTGAACGCCGAGATCGTACCGGGGGTCATTTCATCCATTGGCTGTGTGACCTGTCCACGCGCAAGGAAGAAGATCGGTCGCGGCTTGCCATTGTTGGCACCGGTGCCGATGAAGTTGCCAGTACCGGTGTGAATGCCTCCTGCGTACACAAGGCTCGGCGCGGGTAACCGCTTCAGTTCCTCATCGACCTTGGACTTGGTTGCAATCAATTCGCTGCGCTCCGTTCTGATCGAATCGGTGGCGAAGCCGACCAGCAGTGCTTCGCGTTCCTCAATCAGCCGACTCTTCTCGTCTGCCGATGTTGGCGGGACGGGCGCGAGGCCATCTGTCAGGTTCGCCTTCCGCCAGCGCGGTGCGGCTTCGATGGAATCCAGTGCGGTGACGGGCTTGCCCTTGGCGATGTTATCGCCAAGGGCATTGAAAACCTCTAACTCGGCGAGTGCGAAGATGAAGTCGCCCTGGCGCAACGCGAGCTTGGTGGCAGTCACACGCACATAGCGTCCGGCGATTCCGTCATCCTTTGACCCACCCGTAGTGAAAGGGGTGAGGCCAGGGTTGGTGAAATCTTTCATGAACGTCTCGTCATGCCGCTTCTCGAGCTGTGTTACACCGATTTGAAACTCCGGGTCATCGCTCGTCTCGACCTTGAATCGCACGGGAAAGCCGAAGCCGGCACCTATGTTGTTGAAGTCATCAAAACACGGCAACAACGTGATATGGTCGATGGTCATGGTCTGTCCGAGGTCCACCTGCACCCACTTCACCGCGTCCTGAGTCGGCCCGATGGCACTGTGGTAGCCCGATTCCGGGTTGGAATTGCCAAGCTTTGTGGCATCGGCTTTTGATGCGACATCGATCTTCCTGGTGAGTTCGACATACGCTTCACCAGCCTTAGCCTTCAGCGGTTCTTCAATCGCGGCGATGTCATGTTCCACGCTGACCTGTTGGCTTTGCAGTTCTTCAAAGCGGGTCTGGATCGCATGGTCCGCGAAGTATTTGCGATCCGTACGATCCAAGGACGCAAACACGGCTTGCAACGAGTAATAATCGCTCTGAGTAATGGGATCGAACTTGTGGTTGTGACACTGGGCGCAGTGGACTGTAACGCTACTAAACGTCCCCATCGTGTTGGCGACCATGTCGTCGCGGTCGAGATGCCTCGCGATTTTGCCGTCGATCTTTGTCTCCGGAACCTCGGCATGACCGATCAGGTCCCATGGCCCGGCAGCAATAAAACCTAACGCTTCGATGCCGTCCCGAGTGCCGGGAAACATTTTATCTCCGGCGATCTGTTCCTGCACAAAGTGTGCGTACGGTTTGTCTTCATTCAGCGCTCGAATGACATAGTCTCGATAGGGCCAAGCATTGTTCCGCGGCTGATCCTTGTCATAACCATGTGTGTCGCCGTAGTGAACTACATCGAGCCAGTGCCGTGCCCAACGCTCCCCATAGTGCGATGATGCGAGCAGCTGATCGACAATCGCTTCATAGGCTCCGGGCGAAACGTCAGCAATGAAAGCGTTGATCTCCTCTGGAGTCGGCGGCAATCCGATCAAGTCAAAATACAATCGACGAATGAGCGTTCGTTTGTCAGCAGGCGCCGAAGGGTTGAGTTTCGCAACAGCAAGTTTCGATCGAATGAAATAGTCGATCTCGTTTTGCTCCGGTTCGATGTCCGCTGCTTCGCGGAATGCAGTGACGCCGACCGGGACGGTGGGTCGATTCATTTCCTGCCACGCCCAATGCTTCAAGCGCGGATCTTCAGCCATGGAATCGAGCACTTCGGCACCCATTTGCTTGCTGGCTGGCCAAGGAATTCCCGCGTCGATCCAAGCAGCCAATTGAGCAACCTCTTCACTGGTCAGTTGCGGCCCTTCCGGGGGCATGACCTCGTCAGCGTTTTTTGAAGAGACACGTTTGGCGAGTTCGCTCTCAAGTGATTTTAGACGAATCACTGCAGGACCGAAGTCTCCTCCTTTGAGAATCGCTTTCAGTGAATCGAGACGCAGGCCCGATTCCTGTTTGTCCGCGCCATGGCACTTCAGGCAATGTGCCTTCAAAATCTTTTGGGCGGCTTGAAATATTGAGTATTCTTGAGCCACTTTTTCCGGCTCGCCGTCCGCCCAGACTTGGCTGGATATCACCGCCCCAATCGCGAACGCGATCAAACTGCTGAGGTTCCGTCTCATCAAAGAGCTTTTTCTTTGCGTTTTCGTCATAGCGTCTCCGAGTCCGGACGTCGTGCAAGTTTTAGTATTCTAATTGAACAGCGCCAAGTTCAGCCCCAATACCAGCACGAAGCGCAAGCGAGTGTACACTTTACGACTAATTTACTCGCTTGCGCTTCGTGCTGGTATTCCCGCGGGTTTTCGTGAACATGGCGTTGTCCGACTAATCAGTACAGGGCTATTTCCCGGCCAGCTGAAAATTGGTACCCAGCATCGAGCGGTCAATAACTGTCGTAGTGGATTTCGCCAGAAATCCCATGCGCAAGGAATTCTGGCGAATCCCACTACGAATCCTGACAGTTGTTGTGCGATCGATGCTAAAAAGTATTTTTTTACTTTTGGGTACCCATTTTAAGCTCTTCGCGCCATTGTCTAATATGAAGAAAACGCCCCTGGTTGATCCTGATCTGTACGAGCAGTTTCTCAGGCTGTTTACGCGGGATCAATTGCGTATTGTCGCGTGGATCCGAGCGATCGTGCCCAATCATGCGGCGGCGGCCGATGTGTTTCAGGAGACCAGCCTGGAACTGTGGCGAAGCTTTCCCACCTTTCGGCCTGATGCCGACTTCCTGCCCTGGGCGCTGGGTGTTGCGCGTCACCAGGTGCTCAAACATTGGCGGACGGCGAAACGGGATCGACTGACCTTCAGCGAAGAATTTCTCCACGAACTGACGACCGAAGCGATTTGTATGGCCGATGAACTGGTGCCTCGTCAGGCCGCGTTAGATGAATGCGTCCAGCAATTGTCTGATCGCCAGCGAGATTTGATCCAACGTTTCTACGGTGACAACCAGACAGCGGCCGTCATTGCCAGTGCTTGGGAGCGTTCTGTGCATGCGGTCTACAAGTCTCTGAAGGTTATGCGCCGCGCGCTGCTAGAGTGTGTCGAGTCTAAATTGTCGGGGCAGACGCCATGATGTCACGCCAGGGAAACGAATTCATGAAGATGCCAGCCGGTGCCGAACGGGTCATCGAACTTGCGGAACAGGTACTTACGGAAACGGCATCCGACCAGGAAATCGCGGAGCTGGAATCGCTGATGGTCGACGAACCCGAGCTTCGTCGCATCTACCTGCGTTATGCGTTAGTGCATGGCCAACTCGCGCTGACGAAGACCGGCCTACCGGAAGTCGGAGTGCAGCCTTTTTCATCGAACGGCTCTCTGGTGCCAGCGAAATCGGTGCAATCGCCTGCTCAGGGCAGTTGGCTTTTCGTGGTCACGTCCGTGGCGGCGGCAGTGCTTCTGGTTGTGTCCGCGGGGATCTACTTCTCCGGCTTCACGGACAATCCTGGTGGTATTTCGTCGAACCGACCAGAACTCGCGAACAGCGATGTGGCGCCGGGCGATGTGGCGACGAGCGATGTGGCGACGAGCGATGTGGCGCCGAGCGGTCACTATGACAATCGCAACTTGCCGATTCACGTCGTCGGAGCTCTGGACACTGATCGGCTCAGAAACATCTCTCCCACCACGTTCACAGTGCATCAGGGGGCAACCGGGCTGACGACGGCGGATGGCACCAATGTGCAGATCGAAGGTCCGGCCATGTTTGGAGCCAGCTCCAGGTCGGAGGGAGTGTTGTTCGAAGGTTCGGTCCACGCGAGCCTGAAACGCCCCGACACGAATTACTCGATTCAAACCAGCAGCCTGCGAGTGGTCGACCGCGGCACCGGCTTCCGAGTCGCTACCATGGAGCATGATCGAATTCGCGTGGACGTGATCGATGGCGAAGTTGAGGTGCAGTCGCGCGTTCGCAGGCCGCTTTACTACTGGAGTTTTGACGACGGTGGTTCCGAAGGCTCTGCCGCGTCTGTAGCCGAGCTGAGCTATATCGGTGGTCACGTCAAGCACTCCCCAGGTTTGGTCGGATCAGAAGCACTGGTCTTCGAGAATCGAGGGGACACGTTTGTCTGGATCGAAACCGGCATGGGAGTTGAAGTCGGCACCGGCGATATGGCGTGCAGCAGCGGGATCAGCATCGAGGCGCTGGTGATCTGCCGATGGAGCGGTCAGCAGATGGACTATGACGAAATCTTTCGCAAGGAAGATGGAAACCATCGGATGTTGCTGAGCTTTCAAAATGATGGTGACTTGAACAACTTTGATGTTCCTGAGGTTACACCTGGCCCGTGTTTGAGTTTTGGGCTGCATTTGGAACAGCAAGGCTACAGCGAATTGGACATGCCTCTTGACGGCATTGACGGTCGACCGACCCTGCGGGAACTGACCGACGGCAGGCCACACCACATTGTCGCCAACTACGACAGCTTCAGCGGGCGGAAGGCGATTTATATAGACGGCCGCCGGCGGTTCTCGCACGAATTCCCTGTAGGCACGCTGATTCTGAATGGTGGTCCGTCGCCTGCGACGATTGGAAACCATCGCAACAACGAACCCTTTACAGGCATCATCGACGAAGTCGCATTCTATGACTTCGCGCTCTCGCCGAATGAAATTGCCAATCACTACGAGCAAGCGATGCGTGGTCAGCCCTATTTCGCACCCCAATCCGGTCCACTCGCTTCCGATCGCTGGCTCGCCATCGCGCTGGTCGGTGCCGGGACCTCGCAGGTCTTCGATACCCTCACCGGCCTCGCCATCCCGTAGACGCAACCGTCCTGCACCTGTTCGGCATCGACCACGAGCAATTGACCTTCTAAGCACCCGTGCACAAGTTTCTTAGTTTAACCGCGTGGGCATCGCCCCGCGCGTTTGCCTCAAAACACGCGGCCCGATGGGCACGCGGTTTAACGA
>JAYVSE010000422.1:0-11217 GCA_043775635.1 Planctomycetaceae bacterium
TACTTTGCCAACAATGTTTGGAATAATTTTACGGGAATCCTAGCCGACATTTCGCAAGGCAATGACTTCTCTTTGTTTGGTGTTACCTCCGCCAACGCAATCTTTCGATGGAACGGCACGGACTCTTGGATTGTACAAACCTGGGGTGCACTAAATTCGATCTGCGTTAACAGTGCCAGTGACATTTGGGGCATCGATCCCACCGGCGCAGTGGTTCATTGGAACGGCGTCGCACTCGTTAAAATCCCGGCCTCGATCACGCCTGTTTCGGTCACCAATTCAGCTCCCAGCATTCAGCTTGTAGCCGCAGGTCCGGTGATTGCCACCGAAGCTTTCCGACCCGTATTGCGTGTTAGTGATCAAGGCAACGATACGTTGACAACCTTAGTCATCAATTGGGGCGATGGTTCACCTGTCGACATCATTCCCGCTACGCAGCAGCCGTCGCATCGCTATGCCGTACCGAGTAGCTATAACGTCACGGCGGTTGCGTTCGACGAAGATAATTCATTGCCCCCAGCGGGAACGTCTGCTGCGGTTTTATTTGCAACGGGATATGCCGTTGCCGGTGGACCGTTGGTCGTCAATGCGCCGACCCCAACGCCGCAGTTACCAATTGCCACGTTCGACCTTGGGGCGATCAAGCAAGGCACAAACGTCTTGGTGCCTGTGCTCGATAATGACTTCGACCCCAATGGGGAAGCGATTTCTTTGGTCGGTGTCCAAGTTGTCAACTCGCTGGCAGCGCCCGTTAGTACTCTGACGACGACGGGGCTAACGGTTGCGGTTGAAAACGGAGCTATCCGCTTGACCGCGACGGTTATGGCCACAATTGGCAAGTATGAATTTGACTACTTCATCCAAGACGCCGTCGGTAATCGCGTGCGGCAAATCTTTGCGGTGAATCTGGTCTTATCGACTATTACCGCGCCTCCAACTAATTCATTTAATCAAGGCGGCGCCGTCGCGACCGCAAACGCAAAATTTGTGACACGAACGGATGTCGATTTTACGTTGCCATCGATAGGCGTTCCGGTGGACGTGACCCGTAACTACGATTCGCAATCAACCGAAGACCAAGGCTTCGGCGCGGGTTGGACACATCGCTATGGCAGTCGGCTGATTCTGAACACCGATACCAGCTTTGTTTGGGTCACTCCGGAAGGCGACAAAATTCAATTTTACCCAATCTTTTCGACACGTGTCACCTACTACTCGGTTTCCAATTCGCTTAGTGCGCTGAACAGTTCCACCGCCACTCGCCAAACGATCGGCAGCGACTTCGTCACCCGAGTTTACACCAAGTACGGCGACGTCTATGAGTTTCGACATACCGCATTGACCGATCTATCCGCCAAGCTTGTCCGCTTGGAAGATCGAAATGGTAACGCGCATGCAGTCGTCTATAACGCCGGTGTCATTGAGCGTGTCGACGATGTCACTACTGCTACGCCTGTGACGCGATTGACATTCACCACGGCAAGCGGCAAAGTCACCGCGATCACCGATCATCTCAATCGCACTTGGAACTATCAATACGGCACCAGCGGCGCGGACAGCGGTCGCTTGATCAAAGTGTTATCGCCAGCGGCCGGCGGCGTCACGCGACCCCAGATCACTTACGCCTATTCGCCCGAAACGCACATCTACGGCGATTTAACCAGTGTGCTGGATCGCGATGCTTCCCGCGTCGACTATCGCTATTACCAAAATGGTCGCTTGGCCAAAGCGACTTCCAGCAAGCTGGGCAGCGAAGAGTTTTCTTATGACGATACCAACGTCGCGCGGCGCACGCTCGATGCCACCGGCAATGCGTCGATCGATCTATTCAACGCCAGCGGTCTGCCCACCGAACACACCTATCCCGATGGCACCAAATGGACCAAAGAATACGACTCACTTGGTCGCAATACCAAAATCACCGATTCCGGCTTGCCCGCGATCAACATGACGTATAGCGCCAAAGGTGACTTGCTGACCCGCACTGAATCGAGCACGGTTGCGACCGCGTATGAATACGATGCCACGTTCAGCCAAGTCACAAAAATCACCGTTGCCGGGGTCATTCGCAGCACCCGGCTGCTCGATGCCAAAGGCAACGTGAGTCGCGATACCGATGCCCTCGGCAATGCGTCAATCAAAGTCTATGACGCGCGGGGGATGTTGACCGTCGAAGTCGATCCCCGCGGCATCGCCAGCGCGACCGTAGGTGATTACGAGACAAATTTTGTTTACAACAGCCTCGGTCAATTGACCCAAAAACTGTTGCCACGTGTGACCGCCGATGTCGGTTTACCAAATCGACCAACCGAGACATTGCAATATGACAGCTATGGCAATTTGCAATCGTTTACCGATGCCACCGGGATTGTGACCAGTTACGTTTACGATCTTGGCGGTCGCTTGTTAAGCCAATCGTTGCCCGCACCGTATGCCGACAACTCGGTGCCGATCATAACGACGCAGTTTCAATATGATAACGCCGGACGAGTCGTCAAGCAAATCGATCCGCGCGGTTTTGAAACCAACTTTGTCTATGACTCAAATGGTCAAGTCACGCGTCAGATCAATCCTGATGGATCGGACATCCGTAATACCTACAACGCGCTTGGCCAATTGATCGCCACGCGTGATGAAGTCAGTGCCACCACGTTCTTTGAATATGATTCGCAGAGCCGCTTGGTCAGTACCCGCAACGCCGATGGCGGCACCGTCAAGACCGCTTACGGCAGCAACAATAAGGTTTCATCGACGACCGCGACCAACGGTGCTGTTACCACGTTCACTTACAACAGCTACGGACAACTGACGCAGAAAGCCGATTCGCTCGGCAACTACGAAACCTGGACTTATAACACGCGCGGCGAAGTCGCCAGCTACGTCGATCCGTTGAACTTAACCACCTATTATTTGTACGACAACAATGGGCGATTGACGGATACCAAGAAAGATACATTGCGCGTCGAGCGATCGACCTATGACATCGCGGGCAACATCGTCACCGCGACGACGTATGACATTTACGGTTATGGAAATACGCCACCGACCGATTTGAACACGCTCGTGGCCAATCGCATTCGTCGCACCACGTTTGAATACGATGCGGCCAACCGATTGACGAAAAAAATCGAACCGCTCAGCCGCCAGACGCAGTACGGTTACGATTCCGCTGGGCGAAAAACCAGCGAGACCAACTCGCTCGGTGCCGTCACACAAACGGTCTATGACCTCGCCGGACGTGAATGGAAAACGATTGCGCCAGCACCCGCCACCGGTCAATCTCAACCGACCGTCATTGCTTACCTGGATGCGAACAACAACCGCACACGGGTCGTTGATCCAGCCGGTTATCAAATGAATTTTGTTTACGATAGTCGTAGTCGTTTGATTCAAACCACCAATGCACTCAGTCAAATCAGCATGGTCAGTTACGATCGCGCCGGTCGTGTCCTAAAGACCACCGATGCGCTTGGTCAAGCGACAACGAACATGCTCGATAGCCAAGGCCGCATCGCCCGTACCACGGCTGCCGATCCCGATAACGCTGGACCGCTTGCCGCGCCTGTGACAAACTTTGTTTATGATCGCTTGGGCAACTTGATTGAAACCGTTGATCCACTCGGTCGAAAAACCACGCGAACGTTTGACAGCGAAGGCCGTTTGACGCGCGAGATCGAACCGGAAACCACGACCGCGACCGGCAACGTGCTGCGCTCATTGCGGTACACATTCAATGCCTCGGATCAAATCACCAGCAAGCTGACCGAATTGATCAACAACGTCGGCACCGTCATTTCGACAACCCCAGCGTCAGCGCGCACGGTCACCTACACCTACAACATCTTTGGTCAACAAACTCGGCGCATCAATGCCGATCCCGATGGTGCAGGTGCCTTGGTTGCGCCATATGTGGATAACGTCTACGATGGATTCGGCGAAATCGTTAGCGCCACCGATCAACTCGGCCGCGCCACATTGTTCTATTACCACGCGACCGGTGAACTACGGCACAAAGTTTTGCCTGACCCTGATGGTGCGGGTGCACTCATTTCACCGCGTAGCGATTACTTCTATGACGAACTCGGCCAACTGATCGTTGCGATCGACCCGCTCTTTGGAATCACCAACTACGAATATGATGCACTAGGGAGACGAACCAAGGTACTCGCGCCCGATCTCGATCCAGGGACCGCCACCGTCCGCGCAACAACCACTTCGGTCTACGATATTCGCGGTAATGAAATCGCCACCATCGACGCGCTTGGTCGCCAAACGGATCGCACTTTCGACGCACTTAATCGTATGACGTTGGTGCAGATGCCCGCGCCGACGAGTGGCGCGGCGCGACCACAGCTAACGACAACCTATAATGCAGTCGGCAATGTGATCGCTACCGGCAATGCTTTGGGTGCGGTAACGAACAAGACGTACGATGCACTTAACCGCCTGAGCACCGTACAACATCCTGATCCCGATGGCATTGGTCCGCTGCCGCGAGCTGTTACGCAAGTTGCTTATGATGCCGCCGGTCGTGTGATCGCCAACACTGATCCGCGAGGTGCCGTGACGAACATCGCTTACGATGCCATCGATCGCGAAGTCCTCCGCACGTTGCCAGACTTGGATAACAATGCTTTAACGCCACAGTTAATGATCCAAACCGCTTACAACGACATCACCAATGTCGTGTTAAGTACCGATCAACTCGGTAACACGACCACCACCACGTTCGATAACCTTGGTCGCAAAATCAGCGAACTGTTGCGCGCACCGATTCCAGCGGAAAGCACCACTGTGCCGCAATCGTCATTCTTATACGACAACAGCGGCTCACTGGCCAGCACCACCGATGCACTTGGACGTCAAACAGTCTACACCCGCGATGCACTCGATCGTATCACCTCCAAGCGGCTGCCCGCTGTTACCGCTGGCTCTCCGTACCTCTACTTCAGCTACGACGCCGCGAACAACGTACTCACCTCCGCCGATCCGCTCGGTCGTGTGACTACGAATGCTTATGACGCGATGAACCGTTTGACCAGTGTCACACATCCGCGCACGATCCCTGGCGATGCAACCACCGCCGCCGTTGAATCGTTCACTTACGACCTTGCCGACAATCAATTGACCGCGACCGATGCACTTGGCCGCGTGACTGTGCAGACCTTTGACAATTTGAATCGTGTCATCACCCAAACCATGCCCGATCCTGATCTCACGGACGCCGTCGCCGCGCCAGTGTTGAACTATAAGTATGACGCTACGGGAAATGTGATCGAGCAACTTGATCCGCTGGGGCGTAAGACAACCACCATCTACGATTTCCTGTCACGTCCAACCGCCGTCATTTTACCTAACCCGGTTACCGGGTCAGCTTCACCCGGTCCGATGACCGTGACCAAATACGACACGGCAGGCAATGTAACCAGCCAAAGCGATGCTGCAGGCCGCACGACGACGTTCGCTTATGATGCTTGGAATCGCCGAACGCTGGCGGTATTGCCCGATCCCGATGGAACTGGACCATTGCCCTCGGCCAGCACCACGACCGTGTACGATGGGGTCGGCAATACCCTTTCCACGACCGATCAATTGGGGCGAGTGACTTCTTACAGCTACGATAAACTCTACCGTCAAATCGCAGTCGCACTGCCCGACCCTGATCCCACCGACGCAGTGCCAGCACCGACAACTTCTTCTCGCTATGACTTAGTCGGCAACTTGATTCGCACCACCAACACGCTCAGTCAAGTTTTGACATTCAATTATGATGCACACAACCGGTTGATCAAGCAAACGTTGCCGCTGGTAGATGGCGCGATGCCCATCATCGAAAATACGTATGACCTTGTCGGCAATCAATTAACCGCCAAAGATGCAAAAGGACGAATCACCGCCTCGACTTATGATATTCGCGATCGATTGCTTTCCCAAACATCGCCCGATCCCGATGGCGCTGGCGCACTGCTCGCGCCACGTACCGATTATCAATACGACAAAGTCGGCAACGTGATTGCCACCACCGATCAACTCAGTCGCATCACCGCGTTCACGTTTGATCGACTCAATCGCCAAACCAAAGTCACTGCACCTGATCCCGATGGCGCTGGGCCTTTAACGGCACCGATCACGAACACGGTTTACGACTCCGTTGGCAGCGTGGTCGCCAGCATCGACCCGCGTGGCAACCGGACCGAATGGACTTATGATGCTTGGAACCGCAAACTGACCGAGCGCTTGCCCAACCCGACCAATGGCGCTGTCGCTAGTGGACCCCAGTCGGCTTGGACTTACGACGTTTCTGGGAACGTCTTGACCAGCACCGATGCCAACGTGCAAGTCACCACATTTGCTTACGATGCGACCAATCGTTTGACGCAAACATTGTCGCCCGATCCCGATGGCTCTGGTCCGCTTGCCGCGCCGCGTACGATCAACAGTTACAACGCGGCTGGCAATCTGGCCTCGATCTCGCAGCGTGTTACCAACACGGTCGAATTGGTGACCAGTCATTTGTATGACGCGTGGGATCGCAAGGTCAAAACGACCGACCCACGCGGTTCAATTTCCAAGTGGGCTTACGACAGCGAAAACAATCTCAAGTCGGTCACTGATGCAACCTCAAACGTGACGACGTTCACTTACGACACGTTGCAACGTTTAAAGACGGAAATCAATCAACTCGGCTTCACCCGCAGCTTTGAGTACGATGGCGTTGGCAATCGCACCGCAATGGTCGATCGCAACGGTCGACGCACCGAATTTGTTTTTGATGCACTTAATCGTGTCACCAGCGAAGTCTGGAAAAATAGTGCTACCATTGTGCGGACCATCAGCACCGCTTACGACAGCGCGGGGCTGACCGCATCGGTCGCTGACCCTGATTCCACCACCACCTTCGTCTACGATTCGCTCGACCGATTGACCAATCAATCGCGTTCGGGCACCGCACTCACGACCCATGCGTTTGCTTATGCCTATGATGTGGGCAGTAATTTGGTCAGCACCACACAAACCATCGGTGCCGATGTTTTGACTACAACGCAGACCATTGATGCTCTCGACCGAGTTACGCGGATCGCGTCCAGCGGTGCAGCGGTCCGTTCGCTCGCCATCGATTACACCTACACGCCGACCGGACAAATCACGACGGTTAAACGGTATCAGTCGACCGCCGTCGCTGGCGCACCGACTTCGCTCGTGCTGACTACGAATACTTATTTTGATGCGCTGGATCGCGAAGCCAGCATCAGTCATCTGGCCGGTGCGACCAGCCTCGCTGGTTATGCTTTGAACTACGATGCTGCCTCACGCATCACGCAAATCGGTTCGGTCCAAGACGGCACCACGACCTACACGCTCGATGCCGCTGGCGAGTTGACCCTGGCCGATTACCAAAGCCGACCCGATGAATCGTTTTCCTACGACGCCCACGGCAATCGCACCAACACCGGCTATGTCAGCGGCACCAACAATCAATTGCTGCGTGATGGCACTTATGCCTACACCTACGACCAAGAAGGCAACCGGCTGACACGCACACTGTTGGTCGCTGGTAATCCGACTGGTCCTTCAACCCAGTACACTTATGACCATCGGAATCGCTTGACGATGGTTAAAACCTTGACCGCTAGCGCCACGGTCACTTCGACCACGAACTATTCGTATGATCCGCAAGGCAATCGCATCACTCGTACTGTCGATGTCGATGGCAATGGTTCGATTGATACGACCCAGCGGTTCATTGTCGATGGCAGCAGCGTGACCGCTATGGTCAATCAAAGCGGTGTGGTTCAAAATCGTTATCTACAGGGCGCTGCGACCGACGAAGTTCTGGCGGAAATCAATCTTAGCGGTGCGGTCACTTGGCCATTGACTGACCAGCAGCATACGGCGCGTGACATTGCCAGCTTCGATGGCACCGTGACCAGCATTGCTAATCATCGTGTCTTCAGCAGCTTTGGCACGATGCTGTCGCAAACCAATGCCGCTGTCGATCATTTGTTTGGTTACACGGGCCGTGAACTTGATCCGCAAACAGGTTTAAATTTCTATCGCGACCGTTGGTACGATACCGGTGTGGGAAAATTCATCAGCGAAGATCGCTTGGGCTTTTCCAGCGGTGATACCAACCTCACTCGTTATGTCGGCAATTCGCCCAACGATTACACCGACCCGACTGGTAATTCGTGGTTGTCAAAGACGTTTGGGAAGGTCAAACGCGAGGTCACGCGAGTGGTGGGTCAAGTCAAGGAAGTGGTCCGCGATGCGGTGCATGACATCGGCAACTTTGTCGACGATCATCCGGTGCTGGCCGGACTAGCGGCAGCGGCCACGGGGACTTGGTTCGTCGCTGCCTCGGGAGGCTTTGCCGGTGCGATTGCGAAAATCGGTGCGCTCGTCGCCAAGGCTGTAGGTTCAATCTCCTTCGATGGTTTTGCCGCTTCATCGTCAGGCATTGGCGGTACTTACTCGATCAGCGCTGGCAGCTTTGCCAGCGTCAGCGCCGGTGCGGGGATCAGCGGCACCAGCGCTTTCGCAGGCGTAAATCTAAATGTGCTTGGCCTACCGCTCTGGGGCGCAGGACCAACGATCGGCGTGTTTGGTGGAATCAGCGATCCGGTATCCAGTTCGCTAGTTGGCAATTTTACTGACGCATTCTCTAACAACGTCTTAGGCGGTGTGGGGCGCGCCACCGTCGCCACCAACGTGATCCGCGACACCGGTCGCAACTGGGCCTACTCGCAACTGTACGATACTGGCGCAACACAGCTCTACACAGTTGCACAACACACCAATCGTTTTGCCAACGACGTTCGCGGTGCCTTCAGTGATGTGCTCACGTCACCACGTCCCGTACCTGCACGATCTTCGATGGTGATTGCTGACACGCCGACATCACCGAGTGAAGGGCAAGATGAAACGACTGGCTTGTATTACAGCGATAGTGGAGAAAGCTACGACGGTCCAGTGATTCGTCGCCCCGACGGCAGCATTGTGCAAGCAGGCTACGTGGCAACGAATCCTTATGCCTACCCGCGACGCTTGCCTGGGATCGGCGCAAGTGGTCATCCATCGCGACTGCCTGAAGTCGATCGCAGTGAATACGAAAGCCAATTCGATTGGATCAATGACCCGCTTTCAGAGGAGTTGTTTTCGGAACCGTTGCCGTTTAACCGGCTAGAACTAGCTGACGTTGACCTCGGTTTCATGGATGATTTCTGGGACAATGTCCGTCCCGTTTATGGGGCCGACAGAGACCCGGTAACGGGAAGTTGGATCTATCGCGGTGAGGGACCAGGATCAATTGCGCGCACCAAAGATTGGAGTACCTTTGATAAAAAGGTTAATTCAATGGTGGAATGGAGTTCCCATCCGATAGAAGCTTGGATGACGCAGGCGTTTGCTGGGCTTGTCAAAGACACGCTTGTTGTTAATGAAAATGTTGCAGCGGATGTGAGTATCTCATCGAAAGCATACGTTGTTGCTGGTTTTACGCTTGGAAATGTGTTTGGCGTTCGCTCCGCGTCCGATGCTTTCTCGCATCACGATGCAGTTACTTCCCATTCCCAATCTTTAGGAGAACGGATTTTTGATGGTGTGACAGGTAGTATCGGTGTAGTATCGACGGCGTTGCCGATCGGCTCCGCCGCAACCAACGCCTTTCGCAACGCTTTTCCAAAGAGTATAATAGCCCCAAAGGGTGCAGTGGATGATCTCGTCCTGCAATCTTCGCGGCGTGAGCCTTGGCGTAGTACTTTCGGCCAACCGTCAGAAGGGCTTGGGCAACTGGTTCGCGACCTTCCTAAGCACCATCCCGCACGGCAAGACCTCGCGCGTATGATTCGCGAGGTTCGGGCGAGCGGCGGCGCAGCATCGAACCGGGGACTTAGCGGGGGTATTTACGCAGAGTTCATTCCGGTCGATACAACAGCGGTGTTTCGATACCAGCCAGGAAAACTGAGAATTGCCGACTTGCTCGAAGAGCAAGTTCACTGGCAGCAGATCACAACTGGTCAGCATTTTCGCAGCTATGGAACGCAGCGGGTTGGCGATGTAATGGAAATACTTGCCAAGCAGAGAGTTCTCCAGCACCCAGACTTATCACCTGTGCTTCGCATGGAATGGCTTGATGATCTATCGAGAGTTCGTGCGGGCCAATACGGAGCAAGATGAAATGAAAATGGCATTCGTTAGCAACCAGCATTACATGCGTGGTGTTGATGTGACCTCGGCGACCGTTTTTGAACTCGGTGAAACACTGACGGAAGGCGATGAACTAAGAGACGTTGTAAGTGGGCAGAGCTACATAGTTGCGAGTCGTGGATTCGATCCGAAACGATCCGCTAAAACAGCCTCACGCTTGCACTGGTCGCGTGAAGCATCCGTCGCGTTTCGCGGCAAGTGCAATGGCATTTCAGGCAGACTGCTATTTCGGGGAGATGTCGAAGGGCTAGCGTGTCTGAAAGTGGTGGGCAGCATCACGAGTAAGACTTCGATGATTCCATCAGGAGTTCCGATCGTTGGCTTGGTCACACTTCGAGAATATGACTCACCCGGACTTCTGTTGGCTGACGAAAACCTCGGATATCAACTGCTAGTCGCTGTCAAGAAAACCGAGTCAACATTGACCGAGTCCTTGTTGTTCAGTTGCACTGATCCAAGCAATCAAGCGTTAAACTTAACTCTGTCAATCAGTGAATCATGTACGACAGAAGAATTTGGACGGTTGATGTGTTGGGATGAAGCCGATTGCGAAGCAGCCATGGTTTAGGACTCGGTTGATGTTGAATCGTTGCTTCAACTGAAACAGGAGAAATGTCAGGGACATAGGTGTTCCCGGCCGAATTATGGTCATAGTTCGGGCCGAATTATGACTGTGTGGTTTTTCAACTCCTTTGAGGGGGTGGTGGCCGAATTGCTGTGAATTCTGGAGAAGGTTTTTAAGGCTGCTACGATGAGCAGGGCCGCATGGAGGGATGCCAACCGCGCATGAAAAAAGTGCGACCGCTCAGGTTGAACGGACGCACTTGATGTGTATCTATTTTGGTCTTGGTAGGCGCTGAGCTATGCCGGCGGCTTCGATGCCTCGGAGTGGCTGGAGTGTTCACACTCTCCTAGATGTTCCCGGCCGAATTATGGTCATAGTTCGGGCCGAATTATGACGGTGTGGATTTCCAGTTCCTTTGAGGGGTTGGTGGCCGAATTACTTTGAAT
>JAYVSE010000423.1:0-22739 GCA_043775635.1 Planctomycetaceae bacterium
AGGCGTTGTTCGCCAATAAACCCGCTCCATCCCTCATTTCACAGATAGGATCAACCAATAAAAAAGCAGCCTAAAAACGGCTCAACAACAAATGTGGTGCGCGGAGTTGAACGGAAGGTTTTTAAAGGCATGGCTCCGGTATCCAATGATCTTCCAAAATGAGTCCGCGGCGAACGGATGTTCGCCGCGGACAGGCCATGCCATTTGCGTACCATCGACCGAGATAACCCTTGCCAAGTTGCACCTCTGCAGAGCTTGACTCCGTTTTTCTCGGCAATTTCAGTCTAACATTTGCAAGCGACAGTCACAACGATTCGTTCGATGCCGGAGCCATGCCTAGAAAAACCTCCAGCAGATGCTTCGGCTAGGTGAGCCGCTTTTTGCCAAAAATCGTAACAGCGACTTGCCCTTTTACTGCAATAGGTCATCAAGCCGGACACCCCATTTGTTGGTGAGCCTAAAAATCCAACCCCGCTCACACTCTACCCCGGCCTGTGAACGGTTACCTCTACAGACTCAACAACCTCCAAAAACGATCAATCAACTATAGTCATGCTTCGCAGGACGACTTAGCTGGCCTCGTAAACATCCGTCAGTTGGTCGAATTGGAAGCCGCCGGAATCGGATTAAATTCGGAGACACTAACGAGTTGTCTACGTCGCGGAATGCTTGATCGCCTTGATCGAGACGGTTTTTTGCGACACTTGGCCAAGACACACGGCAACGTTTCCGATTTCAATGCTGAGTACAAAAAAATTCGCGGATACATTGACCACAACCAATTCATCGATGTGAAGCCGGAGAGCCGTTCGCTCAAAATGGCGCATCATCCTCGTCGACCGCTTCGGAAAACGCATCATTAGGAGACCGTCTCGCGCTATCGCCACCGCCACCACTGCGTGCACCACCGGTTCCACTTCCTGCATTTCCGCCACTGCCGACTAGCTTAAAGCCGGTGGCCTCGGCATTGAGAAAATATTTTACTTCGCTTTCGGCGTCGCGTTGCCATTTGCGACCATTGAGAAAGTAGTCGACTTCGATTTCGTCGCCGACCTGCAATTGGTCGACTGCGTCACATGCGTCGCGAGTAAACTCCAACGGAACATAGTTGGTGAAACTCCCTTTTTCTTGCTCCAGCACGACGACGCGCTTACGGAAGCCTTTTTGACCATACGTTTTTGTTTCTTCGATCAGATGAACGGTTCCCCGCACTTTCGCGTCACTCATCGCCTAAATCCCGATTTTGTCTGATGGATTGATGTTCTCGGAGCGCAGCCCCCGGATGTCGCCGCTAGTTTAACGAATCATTGACGCGACGTGGGCCACACGCCGAGATTCAGCCGCGTATTGCCTTAGAAACGCACCTAACCACGCAAAAATCGGATAAACTGACAGTCACAGGCGAAATGCAGCACCTCAAACCCCAGCGCCAGCCATGCGGATATTCGCGATTTACTTGCTTCCCCAGTCTTTCCTGATTGGTCTGTTGTTCATTTGTGGTTCGCGAGTTCATGCTCGTGATTGGTCGGACGCGTCAGGACGAATCAAAATCGATGCTGAACTTTTCTCTGGGAGCAGTGATACGGTTGTTCTCAAAAAGCGAAATGGTTCGATGATCGCTTTGAAAATTGAACAACTTTCGTCAGCCGACAAGATGTTTCTTGACGAACGAAAAAAAGAACTGGAAGCGAGCGAGGCGAACTCGCCTACGAGCCCCGAAGTTGTGCAAACCTGGACCTCCGAAGATGGATTTGAGCTTCGCGGCCGAGTCATTGCTTTTGGTCGGCGTGAAGTGGTCATTCAGCGAATCGCTGGAGTCGTCAATGTCAACGGGAAAGGGTTCACTCGCCTGCATCCTTTTTACCAATACATCTTGCCAAAGATCGTAGCAAAATTTGCGGACTCAACAGTAAAAACGGAAAAGGATTTGGAGAATTGGCTAAAGCAAACTGGCGGCAACCCACCCGCGTTTAATGTCGAGGGGGTGCTGATGAAATTAGAAGATGGATCAGAATTGGCGGTACCGTTTTTTCTTTTCTCCAAGGAAGATCTTGCAGTTTTGAATCCAGGCTGGGAGCAATGGAAAGCTGAGAAAGCGAGCGAAGAATATCGCAAGCGTCAAGATTATCTGATGAGCGTTCAAGCGGAGAGTTACCAGCAACGGAAAGATGCCGAGGCAGCATCCCACCAAATCCAAATGATGCAGTTGGAGTTGCTAGCAGTAAATGCCGGTCTGGTTTCGATTTGGGAAGTATTCCTTGAGCCGTCCGCTGGGGCCTATGGCCGCCAAACATCGGTTTTGGTTCCAGCGCAAAATAGCTTGCAAGCAGAGCAAATGGCGATGGAGCGATTCCCAGGCTACGTCGTCGGCGGTGTCCGAAAAGCAAGCTACTGACTCGGTTTTGCGATCAAAACTCAAACGATCGCTGCAAACGCATCTAGCGGGCGCGGCATACGATCGCGTACGGTGTTTTTTGAAAACACTGTCCCTAAGCGAGCCGCTCGGCAACGAGCGAGGACACATATTTATCGCTCGATCCTACAAAGAGATTTTCGATGTCACGAATCAGCGACCTGGTAGGTAACTCTGCGACAAAAGACTCGCAGAAGAAGTCTTCAACCAATGATCTTAACAACCTTGATACCACGCAGTTTATGGCGTTGTTGATCAATGAGTTGCAAAATCAAGACCCGCTGAACCCGATGGATAATGGGGAAATGGTTCAGCAGATTGGCCAGATCCGCTCCATCGGTTCCACTGATAACTTAACCAGCACGCTATCAACATTGCGTGAGAGCCAGGAACTGGTCACTGCTAGCGGATTGATTGGCCAAAAGGTTGAAGGACTCGCGGACGACGCGTCTGCAGTCAATGGCGTGATCGATCGCGTGACCGTGGAAACCGATAAAGATAATTCGTCACGGAAAGTCAAAGTTCATGTAGGAGACAAGACGATGGATATAAATAATATTCGGACCATAGTGACTGGGTAATATTTTCCTGCCCGGTTCGGTCCGCCAAACACAGGGGCGTCTCGATGGGCTTGGCTTCTTCATTGACTACGGCGCTTACGGGCCTGAGCGCCGCTGAAGCGCAGATTGACGTTGTCGGCAACAATCTTGCCAATTCGCAAACCATCGGTTTCAAGTCATCGACGGCGATCTTTGCCACGCAATTTTTGCAAACGCTTAGCCTTGGTGGTGGTCCGTCAACTGACAATGGTGGTACCAATCCTCGGCAAGTTGGTCTGGGCGTTCAGGTCGCTGAGATCGTGGCCAATCACAATCAAGGCACGATTGAGATCAGCAGTAGCCCGTCAGACTTGGCGATTCAGGGCGATGGCTTTTTTCAGGTCCAAGGTGCAGAAGGTGAACGGCTTTACTCCCGCAACGGCGTTTTCAAACTCAATGCAAACGGTGAGTTGGTCAATTCGACCGGCCAGAGGCTGTTAGGTTACGGGATCGACAACCAGTTTCGATTGCAGGAGTCTTCGCTTACCGCACTAAAGATTCCTCTTGGAACGGCATCAGTCGCGAAGGCAACTGAGAACGTTGTCTTCGAAGGTACGTTGACACCTCAAGGTGATGTAGCGACGGCATCGCAAGTCATCGAAAGTACTGTTTTCGGTGACGCCAGCGTTCCTCGACCAGTCGCGTCTACTGTTACTCTTCGTACTGGCCCCACAGTAAACACATCCACAATCGGCGTAACCACAGGAGCGGGTTCCTTGGCTGCTGGTGTTTATCAATACAGTTTCGCGCTCGTTGACTCGTCCGGCAATGAATCGACTCCTAGCGCGGCGGTGAGCTCCACCGTGGGTGCAAGTGGACGCGTCGACTTTATAAACCTGCCGATTGACGCTCAAAGCAGTGACTATGCGTCCGTTAATATATATCGCACCGGGCCTAACGGTAGCAATTTCCTCCGTTTGGGAACGGCAGCCGCGGGCGCTTCATTTACCGATGATGGGTCGGTACCCCTGACGTCGACGCCGCTAAACAACACAACGCTGACGGGCAACTATACCTATATGGTCACGTATGGTCGTACGGGCGAACCTGACAGTCGACCGAGCGTGCTGATAGGTCCACGTAATATCGTTGCCGGGCGAATGGGCCTGGGCGGCCTGCCGACTCCGCCTGTGCCACCGCCTGGTGGTGGCTTTCCGGCGTACGACCAAGTTCATATCTACCGGAATCTTGCGGGTGACCAAAACAACTTTTACTTGGTCGACAGCGTCGCTCCAGGTGAAGTTTTTACGGATAGTCGTAGCGATGCTGAGATCGCTAACTTGTCGACGCCTGGAAATAAGTTGCTTAATTCGGATGGGCCGACTATCAACAGCAGTACACTGCTGACCAATGTACTGAAGAGAGACGGAAACACCTATCAAAGTGTTTTCAACGAAGGCACACTTTCATACACGGGCCGCAAAGGTGGCCGCGCGCTAGGTTTGAAGGATTTCGAAATCACGTCGACGACGACGGTGCAAGACTTCGTCGACTTTATCGAAGCTGCATCGGGCATCCAGACCGTACAAGTCGATGCACAGAATCCAATTCCGACATCCGAAAACAACATAGCTGGCGAAACCGGATTTCTGGTGCCAGGTGGTTCAATCGAAAATGGTGCGCTGCGATTCGTCAGCAATACGGGCAAGCTGAACTCACTGGACATCGATTTAACTGCGTTTCGCCTGACCACGACTGCTGGAGTCGTTTCCACTCCCAACCTTGCTTTTGGTAAGCGACAAGAAGCGGTTGGCCAAAGTGCGGCAAGCGACTTCATTGTTTATGACTCGCTTGGCATTCCGGTCTCGGTACGTGTAACGGCAGCCCTTGAAAGCCGAGTTGATGGTGAGACCGTTTATCGCTGGTACGCCGACAGTCCCGACAACCAACCATTGTCGGGCTCCAGCGTGTCCCTTGGAACCGGCCTCATCAAGTTCGATGGAAACGGACACTTCGTGTCAACAACCAATGACAAAATCGCCATTAGCCGTACCGACGTTCCGAGCGTTTCGCCGTTGCAGTTCAATATTGATTTCAGCTCCGTCTCGGGTCTCGCTGCTTCCAAGGCGTCGCTCGCGGCCACGCGGCAAGATGGCAGCGAACCAGGCGTTTTGAACAGCTTCGTTGTTGGCGAGGACGGAGGCATTCGAGGCGTGTTCAGCAACGGCATCTCGCGAGATCTAGGCAAGCTCCAGCTTGCAAGGTTCTCCAATGCGGCTGGCCTTGAGGCGCGCGGCTTGAACTTATACTCTGCTGGCGTTAACACGGGACTTCCCATCCAGGGTGGCCCAGGCGAAAACGGCATCGGCAACGTTGTCGGTGGCGCGCTCGAATTGAGCAACACGGACATCGGCAAAGACCTAATAAAGCTGGTGCTGGCAAGTACCCAGTACCGAGGCAACAGTCGAGTCATCACGACTGCCCAGCAATTAATCGATGAATTGCTTAATCTGCGCCGATAGTAGACATCCATCAGCGCGTCGATTGCGCTGGGCCGTGTCGATTGCCGATCTTTCGTTACAATGCCGCCGTTTGCGGTTGGCATTCTGGTCGCCACGCCGCGTCATCAACGGCCCTCCTTTAGACTTCGATCATGGCGAAAGCCCCTCAATACGCAATTACACCCACCCGCTCCGACGACTATCCCGAATGGTACCAGCAGGTCATCAAAGCTGCCGATTTAGCGGAAAACTCGCCCGTCCGTGGCTGCATGGTCATCAAACCGTGGGGTTATGCACTCTGGGAAAATATTCAGCGCGCGTTGGATGACATGTTCAAGGCGACAGGCCACCAAAACGCCTATTTCCCATTGTTCATCCCGCTCAGCTTTCTGGAAAAGGAAGCGGAGCATGTTGAAGGATTTGCAAAAGAGTGCGCCGTGGTCACGCACCATCGATTGGAACCAAAGCCAGGGGGCGGACTTCAGCCAGCAGGCGAGCTTGAAGAGCCACTCATTGTGCGTCCAACGAGCGAAACGATTATCGGTGCAACGTACGCAAAGTGGGTCCAAAGCTATCGAGACCTGCCGATCCTGATCAACCAATGGGCCAACGTTGTCCGCTGGGAGTTGCGAACTCGCATGTTCCTCCGCACAGCCGAATTTTTGTGGCAAGAAGGGCACACCGTCCATGCAACATCCGAAGAAGCGATCGAGGAGACCGAGCGGATGATCGGTGTCTATGCCGACTTTGCTGAGAACTGGATGGCAATGCCGGTCACGATCGGATCCAAGACGCCGGACGAAAGATTCCCTGGGGCTGTCGATACGTTAACAATCGAATCCATGATGCAAGACCGGAAAGCACTTCAAGCCGGAACAAGCCACTTCCTAGGTCAGAATTTTGCGCGAGCATCGGAGATCAAATTTCAGGATACCGAGGGCAACATTCAATTTGCCTGGACGACCAGTTGGGGCGTTTCGACGCGATTGATCGGTGCCCTGATCATGACGCACAGTGATGATGATGGCTTTGTCCTGCCTCCACGCTTGGCACCGACGCAAGTCGTGATCCTTCCAATTTATCGCGATGACGAAACTCGAGCTGCCGTTCTAACGCATGTGAAAACGCTTCAGGCCGAACTTCGCAGCCAACGGTTCGCTGACGCACCGCTTCGTGTCGAGATTGACGATCGAGATATTCGCGGTGGCGAAAAGAAGTGGTTTCACGTCAAACGGGGAGTGCCTGTTCGCATTGAAATCGGGCCCAAGGACTTGGATGCCGGAACGATGTTTGTGGGACGACGCGACCAGCCCAAGAGTTTTTCTATGCCACGTGATGGTGCCGCCACACATGTTGCCGCGTTGCTAGTTGAAATTCAAACGGCGTTGTTCGATCGCGCCGCTGAATTGCGTAGCAGTAACACGCGGGTCATCACGAACGAATCCGACTTTCGCCAGTTCTTCACACCTAAGAACGAAGAAAATCCAGAGATTCATGGTGGATTCGCGCTCTGTCACTTTGCCGACCATGAAGTCGTTCAGCCACTGTTGAAAGAATTGAAAGTCACGATTCGTTGTGTTCCACGGGACAACAATGAAACACCAGGAACCTGCTTCCTAACTGGCCAGCCAGCCGCAAAGCAAGCGCTGTTTGCAAAATCGTATTAGTTCTGAGTGAACCGTAGGCTCTAGCCTCGGGCCTTACAAGGCTCTAACGGACGCGATACCCGCGGCTAGCGCTGGCCTAGCCAGTTAAAAATTTGCTTTTGACACTGAATTTGAAAGAGAAATTTTGAGTCAACATTGTACCGACCGGATGCTACGACGGGGTTTATCCCAACGCCGTGAACGATTTTTCCTCAGCAAAATGAACGGTGTTAGCGGTACGGCGTGAGCCGTCCGGCCTCGCTGAGGCCCGAGTCACCGGATGGCTCGCGCCATTCCGCTAAATTATCCTTCACGGCGTAGGAAAGATGCTGGTGGAGTGAGCCTCGCTACCATGCGGCTCGTCCGCGTGGAGCGCTAATCAATCGTTATACGCATCGCTGCACGATCTCTTAATAATCATGGCCCGACGGAGATAAGCCCCGCCCGTGGCCGACGTCATTGCTTCTTCGCCATCTGGTTGTGATCGTGGCCCGACGGGGACAAGCCCTACGCCGTGAAGGATTTTTCTTCGGCAAATAAACGGTTTTAGCGGTACGGCGCGAGCCGTCCGGTCTCTCTGAGGCCCGCGTCACCGGATGGCTCGCGCCATACCGCTAAAAAATCCTTCACGGCGTTGGGGCAAGCCCCGCACGCGGCGAGATAATTGATCAGCCAAGTCAAGAAGAGCTAACTGTTAAAACTTGGCTCATGCAAGCTAAGCCAGCATGGGGCCGGTTAATCTTCAGTCGACACAAGTTCGAATAGTCGCTTCAAATGCAAGCTGCCAGGCTGATTAACTTTCACCCAGTTTGTCGCCTTTTCAAGCCATTCGTCTGCTTTTCCATCGCCCGTCTTTTTGCTCAACAAAGACAACGCGAAAAAGTCGCGGCCAACCCAATCGCCTTGCTCAGCATATATTTCACTGAGCAGGTCTTTGACTGGGGCAGTATTATCGACTCGCAATAACGCGATCGCCAGAATCGCCTTGTATCGCGGATTTTGAGGAGCAGCATCCACTGCAAGTTTTGCATACTTCACTGCGGATTGACTATCGCGAAAGTTAATCACAGGACAGGTCAAATATAGAATGGCCAACTCATGCGCGGCCTCGACATGACCATCGCTCGCCAGTTGCGCCCACAATGCAATGGCCTCAGTCATACTTTTTGAAGCCTCGTCTGTGCGATCTGCCGCTGCTTGAAATTCACCTCGATGACTCAATACATGGGCGAGGGAGTGCTGGTAACCTACATCCATCGGAAACTCAGCGATCAGGTCTCGCAAAATTTCTGTCGCGTTATCTGCCGATAAGAGTGATTGTTCTTGATGATCAAGTGCTGACTCAATGAGACCGGCATGGGATAGCGCTATTGCTAATCGATGACGGTAACTCGGCTGATCGCGATCCGATATAGCCAAGTTAAAATAGATTTGCTTAGCCTTTTCAACATGCTGCAACGCCTTATTGGGTTCGCCGGTCGCGTCAAGTATTACCTGGGCAAGTGCATCTTCGCAGGCCGCAGCTTGCTCGCGAACGCGTGGAATGTTTGGAAAGTCTAATAGTAGCGATTGCCATTGTTGCTGTGCCTCGCCCAACGCTTCTAACGCCGCCGCACCTAGTCCGTGAGTCTGCTTGGCGATTCCAAAATCGGTCAGCGTTAGTGCTAGGTTTTCCGCGTACCGAGGATCGTCGGGCATTGCTAAATGCAATGCTTGGTACTCATTGATGGCTTCGCTCAACGCTGTTTCCAATGCAGCTTGCCGTCCCTGTGTTCGCAAAACATCCGCGCGCGAGATCAATGCAGAAGCGAGTGAGTTGCTGATTTCGGTATCGTCTGGCTTGAGTAGCGCCTGTTCTCGTAATTGATTGATCGCTCGTTCCAATAGTTGATCTGAATCGGAATATTTTCCAATTGCCATAAACGCTCTACCAAGTAATTCGAGGGCTCGGTTTTCACATTGCAAATTCTCCTGTGCTGCCCTCTCTGCCGCCCAACTATCCAGACCTTTTTGGCGTTCTTGGCTTGCCGAATCATTCGCCGACGATAAGTGCCGCTTCATGTCCTCACAGCAAGTAAGTGCGGTCTGTAGCGTCAAAATCGCAGATTCGTTTTCACCTTGCTCGTGTTGCAACTCGCCGAGGTTAACATAATTCGCTGCCAGGATTGAGATCGCATTTACGCCCGATGGATTACTAGCAAGGGTTGTTTTCAGCGAATCAATTGATTTCGTGTATTCTGCTTTCGCTTCAGCGAAGTTTCCCTCTAAAAAGTAAGCGACTCCCGTTCGCGAATGTATATTGCAAAGTTCAACGGATCGCTGGTAGTCGATCTCTGGGGAAGCGGCGATGTGCTTTAAAATGTCACCGGCATCTCGATATCGATTGCGGGCCTCGTCCATTTGCTGTTGAAGTTGAAGGATATCGCCTAGGCGAATGAACGCACGGGCTCGTTCAAGCTCCAAGTCATCGTCTCGGCTTGGGCTGAAAGCAAGCCGTTCATAGTCTTCCGAAGCGATCTTTAAAATCTGCTTTCGAATCGACAACATACCTGGATAAGACTGCATCGCGTCGCTACTGCCCACCAACCAAGTATCAATCGCGGATCTTGCTTGGTGATATCGCTCAATTGCTTCCGTCTTGGCGGCACGGGCTTGGTTCTTCGCAAGCACCTCTTGATATCGTGCGCGATCGATTAGCAAGATTGCAATGACCGCAATTGCGGTGCAAGCGGCCAAAAAAATCGTGCCAGCGACCGCCCAGGTATGATACCGTCGAAACAACCTACCCATCCGTTCCAAAGGTCGTTCTTTGTCTTGATGTGCCAGTACCAATTCGTCCGTCAACCAGCGCTCGATATCTTCAATCAATTCGCCAGCGGACCGATAACGGTCCGCTGGGTTGCTGCGCATCGACTTATAGCAAATGGAATTTAGTGCGGGGGGCGAGTAAGGTGCGATATTTTCGATGCGACGGATATTGCCCTTTCGTACGTTCAGAACCACGTCAATGCTTGACTTACCATCAATGGGTCTCTGGTTGGTAAGTACCGTAAACAAAGTGGCCCCAAGGCTATAAATGTCCGCCCTCGCATCCAGTTCGCTTTGCTTCCCATGTGCTTGTTCAGGGCTCATGTACGCTGGCGTGCCCAACACCGCACCCATTTGCGTTTCACCGCCCAGTGATCGCAGCGAATCATTGTAATGTTCATCGACTGGTTCTTTATTCAAAAGGACTTTTGCCAGTCCCCAATCGACCACCATGGTTTCACCATATTTGCCTAACATTACATTGTCAGGCTTGATGTCGCGGTGCAGAACCCCATGTTCATGCGCGTAGAATATGGCGCTGCAAAGGTCGATGAAGTTACGCATCAAAGCCTTAAACGGTCGCGAGAAATAATCGCTGGCCAGACGGTCCGGATGTTCAATGTGGAATTGATCGATCGCAGCTTGAAAGCTGGTGCCTTTTAGAAACCGCATGGCATAAAAAGGTCTTCCGTCCGCGTAGCGACCAAGTCCATATACCGGCACAATTCCGGGATGCTCAAGGGAGCCGGTGACGATCGCCTCGGCGATGAAACGATCTTGGCTTGACTTGTCGAAAGCGTGTTTTTTCTGGATTTCTTTTAATGCGACTGTGCGCCCCAGTTCAGTATCTTTGGCTAAAAAGACCGCGCCCAATCCTCCTTTGGCATGCAGCCTCAACGCGTTAAATCGAGAACCAGTGCGATCGCTTGAGCCAGCCCGAGAATTTGCAGGTATGTTGCCACTTGATAGCGGTCCCGGCTGCAATAGCGTCTCTGCCTTCCATAATTGGTCGTAAACACGGAAAGCCGACTGGACTGCTGACTGTTGTTGGGGAAATCGCGAAAAATATTTAGTGGTGTCGATCTTCAAGTTTTTTTTGCGAGATTCAACTAGTTCGATGGCTACCAATTGCTCAATTAACGCAGCGCGGACGAGTTCACTAATCTCGTTCGGAAGGTAGTTTTCAATCACGGGAGGAGTTGGAAGACTGAAATCCAGCAGGAATTGATCGCAGATCGCCCCGGTCTCTTTAGTCAATTCTGTGCAAGCTGCCGTACTATCAACGGTCGCGTAGAGGTCGAAGGTTTCGGCGATTGCATCTCTGACAAAACGCGGATCAATGGTTTGCAGCGGGTCCACGTCAGGCAATTGAGTGTCAGCCAGCTCGCATTTGTTGTCCTCTTCGCGGGTCAGTTCATTCATTTTTTTACCTGCATTAGCGGCCAAAACGCGTCCGGATTTAAGTTTTACATAGTATTAAGGCCCCTGTCGCCGCTGCCGCTCGTCCGCTGGCGTCCTCGTTCGACAGCTCACTTATGACTGGTTTCCAGAAGTCGGCGAAACTTGAGCACCGACCAACCAGGCAATCTGGGTCGTCTATTCCGATTTGTCAGGTTGCATTTACGCAAACCGCAAAGGGGTCCGAATATAACGATTATACCGGATGGTTGGTGTGCCGTTTTCCACCTCACTCCTGCAGTAAAAAACACCGTGTTTTTAACTCACTGGCTGTGCACAACGCACAGCAGCGTAACTCCTAGCCCAGCAGACCTTTGAAACGCTTACACCTACGATCGATTTTTCGGCAACTCGTTGCGTTGCTGGCTTTTGCAGCGCTGTCTGCGTCGTCGGTTCGCGGCGAAGAATCAGCTAGCGCGTGGGTTGGTGACGATCCGCGAGTCAGTACACAACTGAAGCGATTTGAAATCATCGCCGCACCGCCCTTCGATATCACGTTATTTAATTCACCAACGGTTCATATTGGCGATGGAATCGGCGGTCCTTGGTTGCCCATTCAACAGGCAACCATGCTGCAGCCCACACCTTATTTGGTACCTCGTGTCGCCGCTTTGCCTGGGGTCGCACAAACGCAATCTGCCGCCGCTCTTTCTTCTGCAATCTACGGGACGGGAGAAATCGATCAAAGTCTGCTGCGTCAAGCGCGGCTGGGAACGTCTGGCTTCGGTGTCGATTATGTCCAGGGCAGTGAAGGCATTTCCAATGTGGCCACTGATGTCGGCAGTTTACTCGGAAAATCATCTCGTGCGCTCGGGGTCAGCGTCCAGAAACGTACACCGATTATGAACGATCCTCGTGTCCGTGGTTCGCGGATTGGGTCACTTTCCGCATCGGGTTCACACTGGGTACCGGCGCGAGTTGACCTTGACACCGTTCTCAGTAAGTTTGATTCGCACCAGATCAGCGATGTGGTCATCATCCCAGGCCCCTATAGTTCGCGTTACGGACCTGGTTTTCAGTTTATTGATTTCAAACTCGCCAGGTCGCCGAGATATGAAGATGGCTATGAGACACATGGCCAGTCAAGCTTTGACTTTAAGAGTAATGGTGGCCAAGTATTCGGCCAACAAACGATCCTTGCTGGCGATTCTGACTGGGGCGTGCGCGCGAGTTACGCGCAGCGTGGTGGCAGTGACTATCAGTCCGGCGATGGCACCGACATCTCAGCAAGTTACAAGTCGCGAGAATTCTCGCTCGCATATGGTGAGGACTTAGGCGACGGTCGCTCAATCGAATTCAGCTTGCTTCGACTTGACCAAACCGATGTCCAGTTCCCTGGGTACGTGTTCGACATCGATTACTTAGTGACCGATGGATATAGTCTCGACTATGTCGATGAAAACTGCACGCTCGGCGACCGATTTGAAACCGAACTGTGGTACAACCGCACTCGCTTCAATGGCAATGCCCAAAGCCCGAGTAAGCGGCAACAGTTCCCATTCTTGGACCGCGTCGGCTATGTCGGCAAGACGGACGTCGATTCGATGTCAACTGGCTATCGGCAAGGATGGTCTTGGGGAGACATTCAAGATGACGTGCAGATAACAGCCGGTCACGACCTGCGTTTCGTCAAACAAGAGCTGAATGAAATCGCCAGTGGAACAACTCTTGGCGTGCCGGTTCCTTTCACCAATCGCAACTCGCCAATCCCTGATTCCTTCTCGGTCAACCCTGGTCTATTCACCGAATATCGCGAATCGCTGGGTGAGACCTGGACGCTTAAGAGCGGTGGACGTATCGATTTTGCTCAAACCGATATTGTTGATAGTCCTCAAAAACTTTCGGCGATTGGACTGGGTCAACGCCCTGCAACGTATAATGAGATAGTTGGCACAGACCAATACCAGCAAGAGTTTTATTTGTTTAGTTTGTATAGCACTCTGGAACGCAAGCTCACCAATGAACTGACCGGTTCGTTCAATTTGGGTTACGCCGAACGCCCGCCGACATTGACTGAGCTTTATGCAGCGCAGCCGTTTGTTCAGCTCTTGCAAAACGGATTGAACAACATCACAGGGGATCCGACGCTCGCAAAAGAAAAGCTATTGCAGTTTGATATGCTGCTGGATTACGAAAGCGATCACGTTAGAGCTGGCATACGAGGCTACAATGCCTGGGCATTTGACTATGTCACTTTTGAAAACACCCGAGTCAATCGAGGTCCACCCAACAATCAAATTACCCAAGTCAGCTTACGAAGTGTGAACACGGACTTGGCAACTTTAGCTGGATTCGAATCGTTCGTGGAAATGTTTCCCAAAGAAGAATTAACACCGTTCGTGACCATTCGTTATGTCGACGGCCGCGACCGCACTCGCAATGGAAATTTTGCGACCCAAGGGGGCTCTGCTGGTTCAGCTTCTTTAAAAGATTACACAAAACAAAGAGGTTTTTTTAATTCAACGGTCCCTATTCTTGGAGCGGCGGCGGAACCGCTTCCGGGCATTTCACCGCTGGAAGCTCGCATTGGCGCACGGTTGCGAAACTCGGTGCAAAACGAACGCTGGAATCTCGAATTGGCGGCGCGAGTTGTCAATCGCCAAAATCGCGTGGCCACCAGTCTGCTGGAAAGCGCAACCGCTGGATTTACTGTTTGGGATCTGCGCGGCACGTTCCGTCCGCTCGCACGACGCAATCTGACCCTGGTCGCTGGCGTCGAAAATTTTACCGACAAACAATACCGCGAGCATCTTGACTTTCGCTCGCTCACCGGCACCTCGGTATTTCAACCAGGAGCCAATTTCTACTTCGGTGCCGATGCAAGTTATTAAAGTAGAATAGGCTTCCAGCCTATTGTTTTGATGTGCGGCGCAACAGAGCGTTACTGTCCTGGTTCTAAGTGGCGGAGCCACGGAATTTGATAGCCAGGGGTGCAGCGAACGGAACCCCTGGTTGCGTTGACCAATCAACATCCAGGAGTCGCGGAGCGACGGCACGAAGGCGGCACCAAACAGACGGCTCTCGCCCTACCGATAATCCTGGATTCGAATGCCGAATTTTCTCCGTAGGGGATGAATATCAAAGCCCAGGGTTTAAAGGGCGTACTGGTCGAGGCAACACAGAGTGCACTCCTGCGTCGCGATCCTGGGCTTTCATGTTTAACGCCGTTGGCGTTCTCAGAGGGCAATTTGAATTGCCATTACGGTGGATTCAACGGATCACAAAACTGTACCCACAAATCTGCTGGCAATCCTGTCTCTGAACAGATAAGCTGATGCCCACCACCACTTGGTGGCATTCATTTTTAGGGACGCGATCATTCATGGCTTCTTATTTCAAACAAGCAACCTATAGCGATCCTCGTTACACCTTTCGCTCGCGAAATCTTAAGCATCGCAACGCGCGAATTCGGTTGCTTTACGAATTGCTGGAGCCACGCACATTGCTCGCTGCGGAACTGAGCGGAACACTCGCGGGACCAGTCGATTCAAACTTGGGAGCAATCACTTGGTTTGAATCGTTCCCAAACATTGAACGCGTTCCGCTCTCATCGCTCGCCAGTGTTGATCGGGCGTTGCCTGTAAACGTCGCTGGACCCGTCGCATCCGCCGTCGGCGAATGGATCGTGCAATTGAAAGACTCTGCTGCCGATTCCCTGCATTCGCTCAACCAAGTTTATCGTTTGCTGGACGATACCAACGATGACTTCGCCACCATCGCCGGACTTGGTAAGAAGGGACTACTGCTTGTTCGCGGTCAAGGCGTCAGTAAAGCCGATATTGAGTCCAGCTTACAGCACAACGCGAATGTCGAGTCATTCAATCTCAACCAATTGATCCAAGGCCAAGCCACATCACCCAACGACCCTGAATATGTCGCTGGACTATTGCCCGGACTGAATCGGATCGACACGACCGACGCTTGGAACATCACTCGCGGAACCTCATCCACCGTCGTCGGCGTCGTCGACACAGGCATCGATCCAACGCACCCGGACTTATATCTCAATATCTGGATTAACCAAGGCGAATTACCACCCAAATACCTTGACGCTGTCGGCCCAAAATTGGTTGACATCGACGGTGACGGATTGATTACGTTCTATGACCTGAACAATGTCACTCGTTCGAAATCAACGCCCTACTCGCTGACCTTTGGCGGCATCGACAAAGGGCCCAACGCTGCATTCGTACATGACCTTAACATCAATGGTCGCATTGATGCGGAGGACTTGCTGGCCGACGCGAACTGGGCGGACGGACGCGACGACGACGACAACGGATTTTTTGACGATTTCTTCGGTGTCAACTTTCGCAATGGCGCGGGCGATCCCTTCGTCACGAATAATCCAGCGGATCCACTTGGTCACGGCACACACGTCGCGGGCACGATCGGTGCAATCGGTGGCAATAGTACCGAAATCGTTGGCGTCAATTGGCAAACGTCGCTGATGTCGCTGCGGATATTGGACAACAACAATCAAGGCGATTCAGGTGCCGCAATTCGTGCCGTCAACTACGCGCGAGAAATGCGAGAGCGATACCGCGTCGACGCGACGGGTCGCGTCACCCAAGGGGCCAATGTTCGCGTCCTCAATAATTCGTGGGGCCAACCCGGCGGCTACGAGATATCGCTGGAGACAGCAATCAAAGACAGCACCGAATCGGGCATCCTGTTCGTGGCGGCTGCGGGGAATGGCAATTTCTTGGGTGAGGGTGTCGACAACGACAAAACGTCTTTCTATCCCGCCAGCTATGACGTGCCGGGAGTCATCGCCGTTGGTGCAGCGGATGCGAGTGATCGCCCGGCGACATTCTCGAACTATGGCGCTACGTCGGTTGACCTCTTTGCCCCTGGGGTCGGCGTCCGCAGCACGCTTCCTGGCGGTGGAATTGGCAGCGCTAACGGCACCAGTATGGCCACGCCTCATGTCTCTGGCACGGCGGCGTTGCTGTGGTCTGCATATCCCGCAGCAACTGTCGATGAAATCCAACACGCTATTTTAAGCACGGTCGTTCCGATGACGAACGGCAAAACGTTTTCATCAACCGGCGGACGGCTCAATGCGTCGAATGCGATCCGCGCTGACGTTTTCGCACCGGCGGCGCGGCTTGTTACTAAAAAAGACATTACCACCGCCGGCAAAACCACAACTGAATTTACAGTCGCGTATTCATATCGCAGCGGGATCGACATCACGTCGCTTGGTAATGACGACCTCGTCATTACGCGGCAATGGGGCGCAGGCGACAAACTGACCGCTGCTGTAAAGCCGGGCTCGGTTACCGCCACGGCGACAGCAGCCAAAGTAACGTACATTCTCAATGCACCGGGGGGCACCTGGGATGCGCTCGACTTTGGTGACTACGTGATCTCGACGGTCGCCGGCAAAGTGACCAGTAAGGTCGGCAACAAAACGACCGAAGCCAGAGAAATTGGCCGGTTCCACGTGCGAGTCGTCGATCCTACAGTGCTCTACGTCGATTCATTCTCGGACTCGCTAGAACCAGGAACTCTGCGCAGCGCAATCATCGCCGCGAACGCGGCAGGTCCAGCGCCGCGATCGATTATTCTAGAGTCCGGCAAATACACAATTGATATCCCTGCAATTGTAGACCCAACCTCGACCTTCCCGGATGCGAATCCAACAGATTTTTCGTCGGGCGTAATCCAAAGCGGACGATGGTCAAACGAGACAACCGGTGATTTTGATATTCAGGGCAATATTACCATCATTGGAGATACTAATGATAATACGGTGATCGATGCACAATTGTTAGATCGAGTATTCAGAGTTTATAAAGACGGGTCGCTAAACCTAAAACGTCTGTCAGTCGAGAATGGTCAATCCTCTATACCTCAAGGAGGCGGTGGTATTTTATCAGTCGGAAAGTTAGATTTAGATCAAGTTATTGTCCGCAACAACAATGCCGTAAGCGCAGTCGTTCAAAACGTTAATCACGGTGGTGGAATAGCTGTTTGGGGCGGTAATGCGTCGATTAACGAATCTTGGATCACGGGAAACACTAGTAATATCGGTGGAGGAATCTTTTTTTCAGGAGCAGCATCTGGAAGTATACAACGTAGCACACTCGACAATAATTCCGGTGGAGGCATCCTTTCATTGTCATCAGGAAATATAACGATCGAGAATTCTACCTTCGAATCGAATGTGAGGGGACGTGGCGCAATTGCTTCTGGATTCGCAGACATAACCACTCTGGATGGCAATCCCTCCGTCAGTGCGGACGGACGATACGTGGCCTTCTCGTCTCAAGACAATATGCTCGTACCAAATGACAATAACAATCTAAAAGATATCTTTCTTTACGATCGTAAGACGATGATGATTGAAAGAGTTAACGTGAGTAACGAAGGGGTGGAAGCAAATGCATTTAGTGAATCGCCATCCATTAGTAAAGATGGTCGTTTTATTACCTTTAGTTCATTCGCAAGCAATTTGGTTCCGAACGACCGGAACGCATCAAGCGATGTTTTTGTTTATGATCGCGAGATGAAGATGCTTGAGCGGGTCAGCGTTAGCGTGACTGCCGCGGATGGAAATGGAGATAGTGTCTATCCGTCAATCAACGAAAACGGACGCTATGTGGCCTTCGATTCCTCAGCAGATAATCTTGTTATAGGAGATAACGACGGACAGGAAGATGTTTTCGTCTATGATCGTAAAAATAATACGACCGAGCGAATCAGTATCAATGCGGAAGGACAGGGCGGGGATGCAATCAGCAGAAGTCCTTCATTAAGCGGAGACGGCCGATTTGTAACATTCTATTCTTTGGCAAGCAATCTTGTCGCCGACGACAACAATGGGAAATTTGACGTATTTGTTTTCGATCGTCAAAAAAAGCATCTCGATCGTATCAGCGTGAATGCAGCCGGTCAAGAGGGAAACGACTTAAGCGGTGAGCCTAGTATTAGCGCAGACGGAAGTCACATAACTTTCCCATCACTAGCAAACAATCTGGTAGAAGGAGACACAAACAACTGCTCCGACGTGTTTGTTTACAATATCGGTTCGAAAACGTTGGAGCGAGTTAGTGTTAGCAATAATGGAACCGGGGGAAATTTACAAAGTGCTGAATTCTTTCAAGAACAACCTTCACTTAGTGCGGATGGCCGGTTTGTGACGTTTGGTTCGGAAGCAAGTAATTTAGTAGTAAATGATAAAAACGCTCGTATTGATATATTCGTTTACGACTTGCTATTAAAAAAGATTGAACGTGTGAGTGTAAATGCGAATCGTGAAGAGGGAAATGGTACAAGCTACTTCTCTTCATTAAGTCCGGACGGGCGTTACGTATATTTTGCTTCAAATTCAATAAATCTTGTCCCGGGCAAAAACGGCGACAACGATCTGTATGTTTATGACAGAAAAACGAAAACAACTGAACTCTTATCCCCTCGAAAAACCTTTGGAACGGTCACTGTTTTACACAGTACCATTGCAGATACTTCCATAGCAGACGCCGCAATTGCTGGCGATGCGAAAATAAGTAATTCGCTATTTATAAATAATGTCGTAAAACAAAATACGGATCGAGATCTAGGTGTCGGTCCGTTTGGAATTGATATATTTGACGGCAAGTCAAAATTGATCGGAAAATTTTCGAGAACCGGAACCTATCCGCCAGTCATACCTCTTTTATTCGGAAACCCTGCAATTGACGCCGCCGATCCAGCAGGCGACGGCTCGCTTGACCAACTGGGAAAACTTCGCGTTCATTCGGACGTGGGAGCCGTAGAAGCAACGGATGCAATCGTACATGGAACCGTCTTCGTCGATGCCAATCGAAACAATCTTTTTGATGTCGGTGAAGTTGGACTTCCTGGCATTTCTGTCGATACTAAGTTTGCTGATTCTTCAGTCGGCCTACTTCCCAATTCTCAAGCTACAAGCCTCAGCGATGATCCGCAGACTCAAGGCTTCGACGAGACGGGGCAGTTTTTGTTTAATCACTTAAAACCTGGCACGAATGTTTTTTCTGTAACTGCGCAGGATGGCTGGACCATATCAATACAATTTACTGAGCAAATTCGTACGCCTGCGAATGTCGGTAACGATGATATTTTGAATGCTTCGCAGAGTGCAGATGGACGTTTTACTGTTTTCTTCTCGAACGCAAACAATCTAGTCCCTGGTGACACAAACAATCGTTATGACGTATTTGTATACGATCGCCAGACGAAGGCTATCGAGGCAGTAAGTATTAACGCCAACGGAGAACTAGGAAACGGGGGCAATTACTACCCGTCGATAAGTGCAGACGGGCGATATGTTACTTTCGAATCAAATTCAAACAATCTTGTTCCTAATGACACGAACAAAAGCCCGGACATTTTCGTGTACGATCGCCAGCAGCACAGAATCGACCGAATTAGTATTAGCTCTGACGGTACCGAAGGAAATAAGGAGAGCTTCCATCCTCAAATTAGTGGCAACGGAAGGTACATCGCATTTGAGTCCGATGCGGACAATTTAGTACAAGGTGACGACAATAGTTATACCGATGTTTTCGTCTTCGATCTAACTAAGAATAAAATGGAAAGGATTCTTGCCGAAGGAATTGGGATCGACGGAGGAGACGCTTTTGCATTTCCGAAATTGAGTTTCGATGGACAACTCATAGGTTTTGAATCAGATGTTAACAACTTAGTTGCAGGCGATACCAACGATGAGATTGATGCATTGGTTTTCGATAGGAAATCGATGAAAATCGAAGGGATTGCGTTCGATGATGCTGGAATCGTCGGAGATCTAGGTAGTTTTTATTCGGACCAGCCGGATTTTTATAGCACTCCATCGACTATGAGCAGCGACGGCCGTTTCTCGGTGTTTGTGTCAGCTTCATTTGTATTCGATGCAGGTAATCTAGCATCGGGTAATGATGGGGGATTTGAAGCCATTTACGTGTTCGACCGTTTGAAGCGCAAGTTAGAACCGATAGGCTTTACTCCTAGTTTGCTGTTGGACGGAAATTGTACGCGCCCGTCAATTAGTCGCGATGGTCGTTTTGTAGTTTTTGAGTCGGATGCGAGTAACTTAGTATCTGGAGACAAAAACGAAAGCAACGACGTCTTTGTTTTCGATCGTTTAACGCATGTCACCAAGCGACTCAGCGTGAATGCTAGTGTGGTGGAAGGAAATGGAAATAGCTATTCACCATCGATAAGCAGCGATGGTCGATATGTAACATTTGAATCTGACGCAACCAATCTCATTAACGATGATACAAATCGCAAGAGGGACGTTTTGATTGTTCCAAATCCATTCATTCCTCCAAATGTTAGTGTACTGTTACAAGCGGGTCAGGAATTAAGTGGAGTGAACATAGGTCTCATACCCAACCCCGGATCGATAGTCGGAAAAGTTTTTGAGGATACTGTTTCGAATACTGTATTTGATAGCGGTGAACCCGTAGTTGCAAACGCTACGGTTTTTCTGGACCTTAACGCCAATGGCACTCTTGATGCAGGTGAACGTTCGGTTACTACCGCATCGGATGGTATTTATCAGTTTCTCAACACTGATTCTTACAGGTCGTATTCCATTGTTGTTCAAGTCCCGATTGGTTTTGAGCAGGTTGCTCCTTCGGCAAACGAAAACTTCGCATGGAATATCTTTCTATCGGCTGGTGGCGCGGTTACAGATCGTGACTTTGCGTTTCGCCATGTCCAGTCGACTGGGCAATCCAGTGCGTCAGCAGTTAGCGGACGCCTGTTCGATGATCGTAATCGCAACGGCGTTTACGACGCCGGCGTCGATACGCCGATTGTCAATCGCGAAGTCTACTTGGACGCGACCAACTTCGGTGTTCGCGATACGAATGAAGCACGAGTCTTAACCGATGCCGAAGGCTTGTATGCCATCGATGGTCTCAGCTCGCGCACGGTTGCGGTAACGGCTACATTGGACGACTCGCTTACCGACGTTTCACCCTTGGGCAGCGATTTCAGTCTGCAAAAGTATCCGCTGTTCAACAGCATTCGTCCGTTTGCCAACCCGCAAGCGATCGCAAAGGGGGACTTCAATCAGGATGGATTTCTCGACGTTGCCGTCGCGTTAGGCGAAGGAAACAAACTAAGCTTGCGAATGAACGACGGCCACGGTGGCTTCTTACCTGATGAGATTGATTTCGATCTTGGAAACAATGGTGCCGGGCCGACGTCCCTGGTCGTAGGACAATTCGACGACGATCCCAAACTTGACGTGGCCCTCACCGGGAATTTTTCTTCCAAGGTTGTGGTGTTGCTGAATTTCGACCCGGCGTCCAAGGCGTTTGTGTCACAGGTCGCGGTGCTTGTCGGCGTGCAACCAATCGATATCGTGGCAGGTCAATTTGGCGGTGATGCCAAGCCGGATTTGGTGGTTGTCAATCAAGAGGGCGGCTCGGCTACTTCAACGGTCCAGTTGCTGACCAATAACGGTCATGGTTTATTCACGGCTGGCCTTCCGAAGTCTACCGGCGGCAAGGATTCGGTCTCCTTAGTGGCTGGGAATTTTTCGGGCGATGCGGCATTGGATGTTGCGATCATTCACGCGAGTTCGGCAAGCGAGACCACACCGTTCGGCGGTGTGACCGTGCTGCGTGGGAACGGCGCTGGGGCGCTCGACTTGCAACCTAATTATTACCAAGTAGGCGCGCTACCGATTGATTCCGTCACGGCAGACTTCAATGGCGATGGCCGCGCCGACTTGGCTGTTGCCAATTTCAGCTCAAACTCGATTTCCATATTGCTCGGACAAACCGACGGTACATTCAAAGTACAATTCGCAATTTTGGGAACAGCCAGCGGTGCGTTTGATATTGCCGTGGGTGATGTTGACAGCGATGGTGATAGGGATGTGATCGCGAGCAATTTGACCGATCGAAACATTTCAATTTTCCGTAACATTGGCTCTTCGACCTCGGGCGGCGATGTTCAATTTGAGCCATTGGAAAACATCGGATTGGGCGAATTCCAGATGGCCCAACGGATGCCACTTGTTGTCGACAACTTTGACAACGACATCTCAGGTCCCAACGGAACTGGGACCATTGATATCGTCACAATTCCGCAACAGACCGATACTTTGCATGTGCTTAGCAACAAACTCGTTAACGGCACTCACCGCGTGACCTTGACCGGGACGAATCGAGTCACCGGAATGGACTTCATCATCAAGTCAGCGGTTTTAGCACCTCAATTCAACCAAATCGCTGACCCTACGCCGATCGTCGAAGACGCACCCGAGCAAACGGTGACCATTACTGGCATCATCAAAGGACGCGCATCGGGTCCAGCGCTGCAATTCACGATCACGAGTTCGAATCTAGACCTGATTGCGAATCCGACGATCACGCCGGTTGCAGGG
>JAYVSE010000424.1:0-8321 GCA_043775635.1 Planctomycetaceae bacterium
TCACTGTGAAGAACATTCCGCTGGAAGCGTACGACTACGTTGTCAACGGCAAGAGCGCGATTGAATGGGTGATCGAACGCCAAGCGGTCACGACGGACAAAGACAGCGGCATCGTCAACGACGCCAACCTCTGGGCCACCGAGACCATGAACAACGCAGCCTACCCACTTGAACTTCTTCTCCGCGTTATCACCGTCAGCCTCGAAACAATGAAGATCGTGAACAACCTGCCCAAGCTAGAGATTGAATAGTATGAGAATAGAAACGATCCGAGTTCGCAATTTCAAGACTTTGCAGGACATTGAGCTAAAAAACATTCCTGCGTTCTGCGTTTTTGTAGGCAGGAACGGCAGTGGAAAAACAACTCTCTTTCGAGTGTTTGCTTTTCTAAAACATTGCTTGGAGCACAATGTCCGCAGCGCACTCAATGCCGAAGGTGGCAGAAACGGTTTCAAAGAAGTCGTCACTCGCGGTCATGAACAAGAATCGATCGACATCGAGATTCAGTTCCGCATGGAAATCGCTGGTTACATCCGTCTCGTTACCTACATTTTGGAACTTGCACAAGACAAAAAAGGGCTACCGTTCGTTCGACGTGAGATCCTGCGGTACAAGCGAGGAAGTGCCGGCAAGCCGTTTCATTTTCTGGATTTTCAGAATGGCGAAGGTTATGCCATTACCAACGAAGAAGACTTCTCCAAACCAGATGAAGAACTTGAACGAGAATATCAAAAGCTAAATTCTGCTGACACGTTGGCTATCAAAGGGCTCGGTCAGTTCGACCGATTCAAGGCGGCGCAGGCCTTTCGTGGGTTGCTCGAAGATTGGCATATTTCGGACTTTCATATCAGCGATGCGCGTGGTGTGAAAGACGACGAAGATACAATTCATTTGTCGGCCAGCGGCTCAAACCTCCCTGCCTTTGCACGTTATATGTTTGAGCATCACACGGCAGAATTCGAAGTGGTCAAACAGAAAATGCGAGATAGAGTTCCTGGAATCAAGGACATTGAAGTTCGTGTAACCGAGGATGGGCGGCTGATAGTTCGATACCAGGACGGAGCGTTCGCAGAACCATTTATCGACAAGAACGTCTCCGACGGTACGGTCAAGATGTTCGCCTATTTACTGTTATTTCATGACCCTAAACCACACCCTGTACTTTGCATCGAAGAGCCAGAGAATCAATTATACCCCCAACTGATGACACTTCTTGCGGAGGAATTTCTAGCATACGCTCAGCGAGGTGGCCAGGTCTTCGTGTCGACGCATTCGCCCCAGTTCCTCAACGCGGTCCCACTTGAGAGCCTCTATCATATTGACAAGGCGAAAGGAGTTTCACGAATTGTCTCGCTAGCAGATGACCCGTTGATTTCGGAGCAAGTTAAGGCGGGTGACTTGCCGGGCTACCTTTGGGAGCAGGGACTTTTTAGTGGTCTCACGAAAAGGGTAGAAATGCAATGATTGTGTTTCTCACAGAGGAGGAGTCGATGAAGGTCACGCTGGAAAATCTGATTGCAGCGAGCTGGCCGGAATCTACCGCAGGTGTCAATTGGATTGCTTTGTCCTTCCAAGGCAAAAGTGATCTTGAAAGAAAAATGGCCCCTAAAATCAAAAGCTGGAGCTATGGCGACCCTCATTTCATAGTCCTGCGAGACCAAGACGGACGCGATTGCATTGCGCTCAAGAATTCTCTTGGCGAGATGGCGCAGCAAGGTGGTCGCCCATTCACCGTAAGAGTCGTCTGCAACGAGTTGGAGAGCTGGTTTTTAGGGGACCTAGACGCTGTTGAGTTAGCGTTTCCAAACTCGAAAGCCACTAAACATAAGAATGTTGCGAAGTTTCGAAATCCTGATTTGCTAACCAATGCGTCAGAAGAACTTCAGAAGCTGGTCAACATGACTGGGAAAGTCGGACGAGCAGAGGCAATCGCCAAACATTTCAGACCCAGCCGTTGTGTTTCAGCGTCTTTTCAAGTTTTCTGGGCGACAGCGACGACGCTCATTGCGAACAATAAATCCTAAATATTTGCCGTATTTGGATGGACTTTCCGGGAACCGTTTCCTGCGGTAGCACGCTGCACGAATCGCGGGCCAATTTGGCCGAAGCGCTGCGGGATATGGCCGAGACGAATCTATTGCGAGGTGAGCCGCTGCCAACGTCGGATGAGCAACGGACCGACCACGACGCTGACTTGGAGGAACCGATTTATCTGTTGCTGCAAACGGGGCAACATCTCGCATAGCAAGTAACGGTTCCCGCGCCATGAAACGTCGTGACCTGATTTGCCATTTGGAGATTCCCCCGCCTTGAATTGATTGCCGATTGCATGAGTACGACTCCCAATCAATTTGCACCGTTTATTCGGTGCCGCCCCCCTGCCGTCGCTCCGCGACTCAAGAGCATTGATCGGTCAACACAACCTGGGGTTCCGTTCGCTGCGCTCATTGCACCCCTGGCTAACGAATGCCGTGGCTCCGCCACTCCGAACCAGGACCGAAAGCGTCCGTTTTTTCGCCAATCAAGCAAGTCGTAACGTCCCAATAAGTACGCGGAGTGGAATCTCATGTAGGGATCTGCTTCCGGGCCTTCCGAGCAACCCATTACGCTCCAGACCCGAGTGCTCAGAGAATTAAATAACCTTGCTTGGCGATTTTGTCGTTAAGCCGGGTGGGCAACGCCCCGCGCGAGGCTCGCGGCCCGTTGGGCACGCGGTTTAACGATTCTTTCAAGCGGCATCAATTAGTTCTCGAACCACTAGACAGCATCGCGAGTGACGCAGGTGTCATCCCCACACGCGAACCGGCATTCGGTTGTTGGTGGTCATTGTGAATCGTGCCCTTCCACGAACCCGATGTTACCGGGATTTACATCAGCGACATAGATGCCGTAACGACGCAACTCGGCGAGTATGAAGTCGGCCTGCGGCCAGTTGGACTGGTTTTCCAGGATCGGAACGGCATGGCCGCACAGCGTGCTGATGCCCAATGAACGCAACCGAAGGTAGGCGTCTCGCTCGCGCAAATAGCCTTCTGATCGTTGATGAATTTTTACCGCTGTCATAGCCGGCCCGGCTTTAGGTCGGAACGCAAAGACGCTACCATGAACGCCATGCCCTAGCGGCTCATTTACCAGGAATTCGCCCTCTCGTTGCCGAGCGTATTCCTGTCCAGTTTGAATCAAGTGGAGAATGTTCATGATCGCTTCAAATGGCTCTCATTCGGCCTTGGTTACCATGGAATTGCACGCGGAAGGTCGAATCGTGCGGCTGACACAACTTGGGGGTGACTTCGCCATTCCGGCAGAAGCTGTTGACCTGCCGCCCGGCCCGGGGGAAGTCGTGGTTTCGATTGACGGCCGGATCAGCCGGATGCCGGTGCATCTTACCAGCGGCGCAAGTTCAGCGATGGACCGAATCACGCTACAAACTCCGAGGAACACGAAAGACCCACTCTTCGACTCTCCGTAGAAGCTCGCGTGCGCCTGATACGGCATTTGTGAGTAACTAATCATCGGCTGGTCTTGTCCAATCGGCATATTTGAACTTGGCACCTGACTTGGTTCTCACGTAGGGACCTGCTTCCGGGCAACCCCTTACGCTCCGGTCGCGAGACAGGGAGCGTTTTTTTATTGTCGGAGAGTAGTTTATACTGTGCTTATGAGCGAACGACCTGCTGGCTTGTGAGAACCAAACCATGGATACGATTGAAATCCCGCCAAGTCTTGATGGGCAGCCAACGTGGGCGGTTGCGACACTATTTCCTGAACAGGGAAGTTGGACCGACTGCGATTACTTGGCTCTGAATACCAATCGTTTGGTCGAATTGGCTGATTGCCGCTTAGAGGTGTTACCAATGCCAACCGAATTGCACCAATTGATTGTCGCATTCTTATACGAATCGCTACGCGCCTGGACCAAGGTTTCACAAACTGGCGTTTGCTTGTTCTCGCCGATGCGAGTGCGAGTGGCTGACGGAAAATTTCGCGAACCCGATGTTGTATTTTTACTCGATAGGCACGACGGTAGACGCCAATCAAAATTTTGGGACGGTGCCGATTTGGTTATGGAAGTCGTCAGCGAAGATGATCCTCATCGTGACCTTGTGTCAAAACGTCACGAATACGCCACAGCAGGCATCCGAGAATATTGGATTGTCGATCCGCGCGACCGATCGATCATTATTTTGACGCTGGACGTGACCTCAATGAAGTATGTTGAATCGGTTCGCTTTACCGGGATTGAAGTCGCTGCTTCGCTGCTCCTCAGCAATTTTCAAATCGTTGCTGACGACGCGTTTGTCCACGACTAGGTACATCTGGGAGAAGGCCATGATTTGCAATGGTGGATTGGTAACGGCTGAACAACTACTTGAGCTTAGCACTCAGGGGCGGTTCGAGTTAGTTGCGGGGGAACTGCGGAATATGTCGCCAGCCGGTAACGAACACGGATATATCGCTAGCCGAATTTTGATCCGCCTTGGACTGCATGTGGAGCAAAATCGACTGGGGCGCACGTATGCAGCCGAGACGGGTTTTCGAATCGCGACGGATCCAGATACCGTTCGTGCGCCGGACGCGGCATTCGTGAGTAACCAATCACTGGCTGGTCTTGTCCAATCGGCAGGTTATTTGAACTTGGCACCTGACTTGGTTGTGGAAGTTGTCTCGCCACACGATCTGGTTTCCGAGGTGGAGCAAAAAGTGGCGAGCTGGTTGAATGCGGGGTCAAAGGTCGTTCTCGTCGCGGATCCTCGTGCGTTGACCATTCGCGTTTATCGTCAAGCGGAACCGATCCAAACCTTGCGCTCGAATGACAGCTTTGAAGGCGGCACGGTCGTGCCAGGCTGGAAGCTGTCGGTGCGAGAAGCATTTGGATTGTCATGATTAGGCCACAAGCAGAGCTTGTCTCCGTCGGGCCATGATCAGAAACTGATCGTGCAGCAATGCGTATCGATTGATTAACGCTCCACGCGGTCAAGCCGCATGGTAGCGAGGCTCACTCCGCCAGCAGTTTCTGGTTGGGATTATAGCCCGACGGGGATGAACCCCGCCGTAGCATCCGGTCGGAACAATATTGATTCAAAATTTCGCTATTTAATTCAGTGTAAACCCGAAATTTTTAACAGGCCAGCGTTGCCCCTGGCAAAGTTGATTATGGCCTTTGGCCAACAGAACGGTTGCAAATAGCGCAACTTCAAAACGCGTTAGCGAGGATCTACCCGCCGCCTCGCTGACGCGTCGGGTTACCATTTTGCCGCAAGTCCAACCGGCATCGCTGCACGATCCATTTTCTGATCATGGCCCGACGGATGCAAGCTCAGAGGCGGGGCGTTTCACGGTTAGTGGTACAAGTTCCGGAGTCGAACAAGGCTCTTTTTCGGTTCGCATTGCTTTTCCATACGAAGACACGAACTTTTCAGGTTGCTCGATCATGTCGGTCGTCATCTTGTGGTGATGGAAGTGCATCGCACACTTGATCGCGTAGAAAAAATAGATCACTGGCGATGTGAATCGCTGACGCATGGCGTTAAAGATTCGCCCTCGGTAGATGCGGCGTAGATTTGCGTCTGGGGTGCCACGCATCAACTTCCAGAATACAAACAAGAAGCCGACAAAGAAGAACGCGGTATGCCGCGCCCTCAGCAACGGACGGCTGCGAAAGTGAGGTGTTTCAAAGGTGCGAAACTTGAAACCGTCACGCAAGAACAGTTGGTCCAGTCGATCGAAATAAACGGCTGGCTCGTATGCTTCTCGCATGGTTTCTAGGTATCCGTCGCGCAGCTCCTGGCGAGTCATTTGCTTGGGGATCACGTTTGTGCCGAACTGATGGACGTCGGCCAAATCGAGTCGATTTTCTTTAAGCAGCCGATCGTACAATGGCGTCTTGGGAATCGCATGCAGCAACCCGATCATGGCGTGGGCGATTCGTGATTCCTTCAGAAACTTGAGCTGAGTAGCGAAGATCTCGGGCTTGTCGTTGTCGAAGCCGACGATCAGGCCACACCAAACCTCGATACCGAAGTCCTGGATGCGGTGAACCTTTTCGAGAATCGTACCGCCTTTGGTGCGGACGTTCTGGAACTTCTTGGTTTCCTTGAGCGATTCCTCATCAGGGCTTTCGATGCCAACGAACACCGATTGGATGTTCGCCCGCGCCATCAGTTCCATCAGCTCGTCGTCTTCGCACATATCCAGCGAAGCTTCGGTGCTGAACACGATCGGATATCCGTGACGCTCTTGCCACTTTGCGACTTCTTCCAGTACCGGCTTGATCGCTTTTTTGTTGCCCACCAAATTGTCATCAACGATAAACGCAATGTGAAAGCCTTGTTTGCGGAGACACTCTAACTCGTTGATGATTTGTGACGCTTGTTTGATTCGTGGCTTGCGACCAAACGTGACAATGATGTCACAGAATTCACATTGAAATGGGCAACCGCGCGAGAATTGCAAGTTGCCAAACATGTAATGCTTGTTCTTCAGCAGGTCATGGCGTGGCGTGGGCACCGTTGCCATGTCCGTTTTTTCGGCTTGTTCGTATCGCCGCTGATGACTACCCGTTTTCCACTGCTCCAAAAACAATGGCCATGTCGTTTCCGCTTCGCCGACAAACGTGACATCGACCAATTCGGCAAAATAATCCTCTTCGACCGTGACCCAGGGGCCACCGGTCACAATAAATGCATCACGTGATTTCAATTCACGGATGATCTCATCCATGCGAAACCGCTGCACGCTCATTCCGGTGATGCCAACGATATCGAACTGAGCAAGTTCATCAAAATTAAGGGACTCGACGTTCTCATCGAATAGAACGACTTCATGCTCTTCTGGCGTGAGAGCCGCAAGGAGCGGTAAGCTGGCCACGGGCATGTTGGCACGCTTGCCAAACATCTGCTGCGCGTGTTCCAGTCCCCAATAGGAGACTTCAAACGCCGGATTGATAATTGCAATCTTTGCCATGGTGAATTTTTCCAGAAAACAGAGATCGGGCAAACGAGGAATCTGCGATCATAGCATTTTCACCACGGCCAGGGATAATCCAAAACCGCCAGAAAAGTGGGTTCATCCGACGTAGTGACTACAAATCCCGCCGGCTTGCCCTGCGGATGTCGGGCGCGGGGGTGAGTGAGATCGATTGTTAGCGAAAAACCCAACGATCCACAGGGCAGGCCTGCGGGGATCCACAGGGCAGGCCTGCGGGATTTCCTGAATGTAATATTCTTACAGCCCTGGGCCGGTAGGGTGCTTACGGTTATGAACTAATTGTTAAAACTTGGCTCATGCCAGACAAGCTGGCAGGGCGTGGACTTAAGGAAAGTTTGCTCCCTAGTATCTAGAGGCGGACCAGAATTTTAGTCATCGTGTGACTAAATTAGCAACCGGAAACTGATGCTTCCAAACGTCTTGTAGATCGATTGCCGCTGGGTACTTGATACCGTGGGAGAGCGTGATCGCAAGATGTTCATTTCAAACCCGGTCCGTCGCAGGAGCTGCTCACGCAAGCTCGAATTTACTAGGCTGGGATTTTATGATGACTACGTACACACAAGAAAAAGTCTTTGTCGGTGTCGATGTTTCCAAGTTCACTTTAGACATTTTTTCTCCTGATACAGGAAAGTCGTTTCGGATAGAAAATTCCGAAGCCGCCATCCAAAAACTTTGCTTGCAGCTCAAGAAAACAATCGGCCGCTGATGGTCGTGAAGTCGGACCACGAGCAAAAGCATAGCGCACTGGTCGCGCGCCGCAATCAGTTGCTCGAGCTCGTCAACCAAGAGCAGAACCGACTCAAACAGTCTTGGGATGAAGATGCCAAACGTAGCGTTGAGGAAGTTCTCGAAATGCTAAAAAAGCAGCTAAAAAGCATCGAATTGCAGTTAGCAAAGATGCTCAAAGAAGACACCGAAAACCAGCGGACGATTGAAATTCTCGGATCCGTAAAAGGAGTCGGCCCCGTGACGATTTTTACGCTCATTGCCGAACTACCAGAACTCGGTGAACTCAATCGCGGTGAAGTTGCCAAGCTCGTTGGTGTCGCACCGATCAATCGTGACTCCGGCAAAAAGACTGGCAAGCGTTTTATCGGTGGAGGTCGCGGGCAGGTGCGTCGTGTGTTGTACATGGCAACGCTGGTCGCCATTCGCTACAGCCCGTCGATCAAGGCGTTTTACCAACACCTCAAAGCCAATGGCAAAGAATCAAAAGTCGCAATCGTCGCTTGGATGCGAAAGTTTATCACGATTCTGAACCATCTGGTAAGGACCAACCAACTGTGGAAAAACAACACAAGCGTCTGAGTGTTTGCCACTCAGACGCTCCC
>JAYVSE010000425.1:0-5660 GCA_043775635.1 Planctomycetaceae bacterium
CGCGTGCCCAACGGGCCGCGAGCCTCGCGCGGGGCGTTGCCCACACGGTTTAACGACAAAATCGCCAAGCAAGGTTATTTAATTCTCGGAGCACTAGGCACGTCTCAATCCGCTTGCGGGATGCTCGAACCAATATGGTCGCGAATCAATGGATGTTGAACAATCAATCAGCGAAAGTCGCGGCTCGTTGTGGACAAGTCTTTGATTTCGCCACTGAGGTCCGAGAGGCAGCTAACGATGACGTGAATCACGCCTTTTCGGTTTTCTAGTTTGCCATCGACAAGCCACGCATTGCTCGCCCGCGCAATGAGAAAGAATCGCTTCCAGACTTCAGCGAACAACACCAAGTTGATCGATCCTGTTTCATCTTCCAACGTCACAAACGTGACGCCCTTCGCTGTGCCTGGGCGTTGACGTAATAGTACCAGCCCCGCAACTCGAACCCTGCGACCGTCGCGTAACGTTTTCAAATCGCTCGCCACGACGCATTGCATTTTGGCCAGCTCTGCTCGCGCAAAAGAGATCGGGTGCGCCTTGAGACTCAACCCAGTCGTGCTGTAATCCGCATACACTTCTTCCACTGGCTCCATCGAGCGCAACTGGCTTGGCACCGCATCGTCCGCATCAAATCCAGCCAACAGCGGCCTATCCTGCGGAGATTTTTCTTGAGCAAGAGCCTGCCAAATCGCAGCGCGTCGGTCGGTAGCTAAACTGCGAAACGCGTCGGCATCGGCAAGGATCGCGAGTACCGATTGGGAAAACTTCAATCGTCGCGTTACGTCCGCAAGATCATGATAAGGACCGTTTAATTGTCTCTCGACAACCAGTCGCTTGGCAGCTTCGATTTCCAATCCCTTGATCATTCTCAAGCCCAGTTGGAGGCTACTTTTCGATTTCTGGGACAGGTGATCTTCGCTTCCGCTGGACCTCAGCGTGCAGTCCCATTCACTTTCATTGACATCCGCCGGATGCACATTCACACCCGCTTTTCTCGCGGCGGCAACAAGCTGCGCGGGTGCATAAAAACCCATCGGTTGACTGTTCAACAGCGCTGCACAGAAAGCAGCCGGGTAATGACGCTTCAGATAACAAGATGCGTACACCAGCAATGCGAAACTCGCCGCATGCGACTCAGGAAACCCGTACTCTCCAAAACTGCGGATCTGTCGAAAAACTTGTTCGGCGAAATGACCCGTCAAACCATTTGCGGCCATCCCTTCGATCAACTTCAAACGAAAGCGATCGATCACGCCCGGTCGACGCCATGCTGCCATCGCGCGCCGCAATTGATCTGCTTCGCCCGGCGTAAAGCCAGCCGCAACCACCGCCAATCGCATCGCCTGTTCTTGAAACAACGGAACGCCCATTGTCTTGTCAAGCACGCCACGAATCGCATCATTGGGATAGACGACACTCCCAGGATTTTCTCTCGCTGCCAGAAATGGATGGACCATTTGGCCTTGAATGGGACCGGGCCGCACAATTGCAACTTCAATCACTAGGTCGTAAAAACATCGTGGGCGAAGCCTTGGCAGCATGCTCATTTGCGCCCGGCTTTCGATTTGAAATACGCCGATGGTATCTGCGGCGCAAATCATGTCATACGTCGGTTTGTCGTCATCGGGGATCGTCGACAATGACAACGTTCGTCCTTCGTGCTGTGCGACCAGATCGAAGCAACGCCGAATCGCTGACAACATCCCCAGCGAAAGCACGTCGACCTTGAGGATACCGATTTCATCCAAATCATCTTTATCCCACTGAATCACCGTACGCCCTGGCATCGAAGCATTTTCGATCGGACACAATTCGCATAGATCACCCTTGGTCATCACCATGCCACCGGTATGCTGTGACAAGTGACGTGGAAATCCAATCAGAGATTTCGTGACGTAGATAAACCGACTTCCCAGTGTTGAATCAGGATCAAGTCCAACGTCACGGCAGCGATCTTCGAGTTGAATTTCTTTATCGTAACTTCCTGCGATCTTCGCAAGTGAATGGATCATGCCTGCGGGAATTCCCAAGACTTTGCCAACTTCACGAATCGCGCTTCGAGATCGATAAGTCGTCACCGCAGCCGTCATGCCTGCCGAGTCGCGACCATACCTGCCGTACAAATATTGTAAGACTTCTTCGCGGCGTTGGTGCTCAAAATCCACGTCGATATCCGGTGCTTCATTTCGTTCTCGACTGATGAAGCGTTCGAACAACAAGTCAGTGCGTGACGGATCGACACTGGTGACGCCTAAACAAAAGCAAACAACAGAATTGGCGGCGCTACCGCGACCTTGGCAAAGAATGTTGCGTTCGCGAGCAAATCGCACCATGTCCCAAACGGTCAAAAAATAGGCCTCGTAGTGCAGCGACTCGATCAACTCACACTCGTGCCGAAGTGTTTCGATCACTCGCGCGGGCACACCTCCTGGCCAACGCTGTTTTGCCCCCTCCCATGTCAATCGCTTCAAATGTTCCATCGGCGACATGCCGGGTGGCGCGATCTCAGCGGGATATTCGTATCGTAGTTGATCCAATCGAAACGAACAACGATCAGCGATCTCCACAGTTCTCGCGATTGCTTCGGGAGCGTCACGATAGATCTGGTTAATTTCATCCAGCGTCCGCAAGTGGCGCTGCGCGCTAACAAACCGTTCGGCGTGAATTTGTGGAATCGTCGTTCCATTGCGAATCGCCACGACACAATCGTGAACAACCGACCGCTGCGACGTGTGATAATGCACATCCCCGGCTGCAAGTAACGGCAATTGGCAAGCTTTCGACAGCGTCTTCAATTGCTCAACGCGCGTCGCGTCATCGACACCGCGATGCAATTCACAAAGCAGATAGCCGCCATCTCCGAAACAGTCAGCAAAGCGATGCAAATTCGCAGCGTTGCTACCGGTCGCTGGCGTCTGATCATCCGACGACTTGATTGAAGGTCGAATGGCGGCAATCAGCCCTTCGTTAAACTCAGCGATGTCTTCCCAATGGATATCGCATTCGCCTTTTTCACGTCGCAGCCGCCCACGACTGATCAACCGACAAAGCCGCCCATAGCTTGAACGGTCCGTAGGCCACAGGACCATCATGGGAGCATCCGTCGGATGAATTTCAGCACCAACTAGATAGGTAAGTCCAATTTCCTTGGCTGGGGTCCAACCACGCACAATTCCGGCCAGCGAATTGCGATCCGTGATCGCGATCCCCGCATAGCCGAGTGCTGCGGCACGCTCGACCAATTCGTCGGGATGTGAAGCCGCTTCGAGAAACGAAAAGTTACTTTTGCAATGCAGCTCGACATATCGCATTGGACCCTTCCAAACATTTGACGCATGAACGCCCGTTCATACTAACCAATTTGCCAGCGGCAAGGCAACCGGCTTATCGAAGAGTTGGCGATCAGCGAGAAGTGTCAAGAAATCGAGGCTTAAAATCCGTTAGAGTCAGGCTTTTTTCAAGTTGTCGAGTGCTCGCACCACCTTCGGTGTCCACGCGACGAGTGGCGCTGGCAAACATCATCAGCCACTCGGCATCTTCAACGTCGATGCAGTAGCGATCGATCAGCAGTTTCATCTCGGTGTCGCGATCGAGTCGATTCATGTAGACATGAATCAGCCGGTCGCGGAACTGGCGCGTATGCGACGGGATGCCTGACGATGAATAATTGTCGCTACAGATGAGCCGAAAACTCGGATGGGCTTTGACGGTTTCCGAGTTGCCAGCCACATATAGTTCACGTCGATGGTCCATGACTGCATGGATGCTACGAACGCAATCGTCATCAAATCCTGATAGCTCGTCGGCATAAAACGTGAGTCCTCGTTTCATCGCTTCGACAAGATGACCGTCTTGCCACACGCTTTGATCAGCCTTCAACGTCATGGGTCCGACCAGATCACTGAGATGCATCCGGCTGCCGATAACGGTTCGCAGGTTTTCAGGGCCTCCGGCAAGTTGTTCAAAGAGTGTCGTTTTTCCGATACCTGGATAGCCGATCAGGCACAGATTCATGTCGTTTTCAAAGTATGTTCTGACGGTCGGAACAATATCTTCGATGTCGATGAAGTCACGGCAACGTTCTCGTCGTTCAGAATTGGCCTTGAGCATGGATGCTCCTCCTTAGGTTTGAGTTAGGCCCGAAGGAATGCTCAAGCCTGTGCAAATGATTGCATTCGTGAGCCAATTGGCTAGCGCGTCGGCTCGACGATTCCAATTGATTCCAATTGGGCCGCCAGTTCGTGATTTTCAACCGAGTACAGGCGAATACAAACTTGGTTACAATTCGATTTCTGTGACTGGACTTCCTGGAAGGAGAAAAACGGATGGCAAATCTCAATGATCTCGATTGTCGTCGAATCTTTTTCGTCGACGGAATTCAGCTCGAAAAGGCGATGCTCGCCTCCAATCTCACGGAAAAGCAATTGGCCAGGAAGGCCGGTGTGAGCGAACAGACGATACGCAATTACTTGAACTCGACTCCAGCTAAGCCGTGGCCAGCTAAGTCCATCCAGTTTCAGACGGTCTGCGGGATTCTACGAATTGACCACGTTGACGCGCAGATCGAACGAGACGAGCCATTAACGCCGAATCAAGAAATAGGTGTCTTTGCCGATTTACGATTCCTCGGCGATCCAAAGACGGTACGACGTATGGATGGTCGCTGGCGGGCAGAAAATATCGACGTGGAGATTCCTGGGGTTGTTAGCTACACAGCACCTACTCCATGGTCAGCAGAATTAACGATTCAGCAATTTGGTAACCGTTGCGATGCGACGGGCATTGACAAAGACGACGACGGCGTATTCGCCTGTGGGTCATTGCTTGAGGATGGCAACTGGATTCTCTTCAAGTATTGGATCGACAATCCATCAATGCGGTCATACGGAACAGCCATGGTCGAATACAAGGGTTGTGGGAGAAAAATGGAGGGCTTGGTGATGGGGCGCGATCATGGACATTCATCGACCGGCATGGCGGTCGCGAAATTGACGCTGACGCGTGTAAAGGACGAATCAGGTAAAGAAACCACAAAGAAATGATCGGCATGTGGCAACGAGCGGGGCGCAAGAAATTGCCGGCATACTTCACCCACGCCGGTGCGATCAATGCTTTTGATGAGTATCAAGACCAACAACGAAAAGCACGAGACGAAGCCGAGCAAAAGCTTCGTGCACAACGTCGTGGTCCGACTCCAACGGAGCAGCTTTGTATAAACTTACTTGAGGAACCCGTTCGCGAACTAGATGCCTCGTTTGGCGATTTATCCTTGCGCGGCGTTCGATACCTCATTGCCGACACAGTCCAACTTCTGGGAGCGTGGCAACGTTCCCGCGAATACGGTGCTCGCGAAATCTAGTTTTCTTCGAGTCTGTTCATCGGGCCGTTCAAGACTGCTTTCTCGACGTATCTTCATGAATGCAGTCACCTTTTCGGCAACGATGGATAGCGTGGCTTTACGGACGCGCTGACTCATCTCATTGAAACTCTAGCTGGCGACCCTTCCCGACCCTTCCCAACTGACGGGCCATTCACATCGGTGGGACGAATTGACCGAGTGTGTGCTGTGACCGACGGATTAGATTGAGCCAAAATCATCGGGGAGTTTCAACCATTTTTCGCTTTTCCTTAACTCGGCGCAGACAATCCCCCAGCTCTTCGCA
>JAYVSE010000426.1:0-14042 GCA_043775635.1 Planctomycetaceae bacterium
ACCGGTACGGACCCGCCTAGATCAGATTCGCCTACTTTCGTCCTCCTTTTCGTCAGTAAACTGACTGATTGAGCTACACTACCTACAATTCACGCGCGGAACGGCGCAAGCCGTCCGGTGTCGCTGGTGCTCGGGTCACCGGATGGCTCGCGCCAAACCGCTAAATTATCCTTCACGGTCTAGACATGAACCCCCTACGAGTCAAGCTCGTAGGGGTCAGCGAAAAAAAGCTCCGGCGCGCGCATCCCGCGGATGAACCAAAAATCACCGCCGATTTCACTAAAGTCGCCCCGAAAACAATGCCGAACGGACCCATTTGCGAACTATTTGCGCGTAATTTCGCTTCGCTTTGGCGTTGCAGGATGGGCGAAAGTAGGTATATTCCGAGCCCCGAATGTAGTTCGGCATTGATGATTTACGTTCAATTGAAGCAGTTTTAGATATAAAAAGAGCGATACGATGGCTCGGCAGTGCGAAGTTTGTGCAAAAGCGGTTCAGGTCGGCAATAGTGTCGAGATTCGTGGTAAAGCCAAGTATCTCGGTGGTGTTGGTACGAAAATCACCGGTATTACTCGTCGGAAGTTCGTTCCAAACCTGCAAAAGGTCCACGTGACGCTTCCCAATGGTACCAACACGACGCTTCGCGTTTGCACTCAGTGCATTCGCAGCGGTGCGGTTCGCAAGACAGTCAAAGTCAAGCCGTTCGAACTGCAAGTTAAGAAGAAAACGTCAAAGTCGGTTGCCTAGATCGCATTTCGGTTCGTTCTCCGTTAAACAGGCATCATCCATGGCCATGACAGACGACGAAATTCGAGCATTGGCGCAGTTGGCACGTCTTGAATTGTCAACCGATGAGGTTCGTACCATCGGTCCGCAACTGGAAAGCATTCTTGGATTTGTCGAGCAGCTTTCCAAGCTTGATACCGATGATGTTGAACCGATGACGACGGCACTGGATGTGATCAATCGTTGGTCGGCTGACGAAAAATGCGACAGTGTGACGCGCGGTGAGGCATTGCGCAATTCACCGATGAATGACGGCGAGTATTTTCTAGTGCCGCCGGTGCTTGGTGTCGCTGGTTCATCGTAAATCAGGTCATTGTGGAATACGGAATTCTCAGCCTGTTGCCGCCGCTGGTTGCCATTGTTCTTGCGGTCGCGCTGCGTCAGGTCGTGCTTCCCTTGCTGGTGGCGATTCTATGCGGGGCCGCGATCCTATGTCGATTTGACCAAGGGACCGTTCACGCGATTGCGAACATCCTATATAGCTTCTGTTCAACGATTTTCAATTCTGTTGTGAAACCAGACCATCTTCGTGCTCTGGCGTTTAGCCTGCTCTTCGGTGCCATGGTTGGTGTGTTAGAGGCTGGCGGTGGCATGGTCGCGCTGGTCAATCGACTGTCAAAGCGAGTTCGTTCGCGACGCGGTGCCCAGATGATGATCACTGCATTGGGCTTGGGGATCTTCTTTGATGACTACGCCAACACGCTGTTAGTCGGTGGCACGATGCGCACGACCGCCGATCGGTTTGGGATCTCACGCGCGAAGCTCGCATACCTTGTCGATACAACCAGCGCACCGGTCGCAGGGCTGTCACCGATCAGTACATGGGTTGTCACCGAAGTCAGCTATGTCGCGGCGGGGCTAACGGCGGCTTCGATTCTTGATGTTTCAGCATTTGCATTGTTGATCGCTTCACTTCCGTTTCGGTTCTATCCGATACTTGCGCTTGTGATGGCGATTACCGTCTCTGCAAGCGATCGGGACTTCGGACCGATGTTGAGGGAACAGCCTTTAGAGCCTCTGGCAGAGAAGGCCGTAGTGGCGTCTGTCGGGGCCATGGAAACTAGCGGACCCCGGACAGACTTGTCTACTGAGTATCGATTTCTGGGCTGGGCCGCAATCGTTCCCATCGTTGGGTGCGTCGCCGTTGTGATCGCAAGCTTGATCCTTACAGGCTGGAACGGTCAAGACACAGAAACGAATGGTTTCGTTCAGCGTCTGGGCGGCATCATCAGTGCAGGTGATAGTTACAGCTCGCTCATTTACGGTGGTGCCATTGGGCTTGGCCTAGCCATTGTGCTGCATCGGTTTTTAGGAGGCGTGTCATGGAATATTTTGGGTATAGGAGCACAGCGCGGCGCACAGCAGATGCTTCCTGCCATGGTGATTCTCTGGCTGGCCTGGGCGCTATCCGCTCAAACGGATGTTAGCCAGCTCAACACTGGTGGCTTCATCGCTAGTTGGCTTGGGGATCGTGTGATTCCATCGCTCCTGCCGACGGCGATTTTTCTGATTGCTTCTGGCGTAGCATTTTCGACGGGGACAAGCTGGGGGACGATGGCGATCTTGACACCGATCTCGATGCACTTAGGAATCACCGTCTCAGGAGGAAATCCTTACGATCCGATCGCGATCGCTAGTCTTGGCAGTGTGCTGGCCGGTGCCATTTTTGGCGATCACTGTTCTCCGATTTCCGATACAACCGTTCTCTCCAGTCGCGCCAGCGGCTGTGATCACATCGTGCATGTTCGTACGCAGTTGCCCTATGCATTCAGTGTCGGGCTGATCAGTATCACGACAGGAACGATTCCGGTCGCGTTCGGATGGTCACCGTATGTTTGTCTGTTGGCCGGAACCGTCACGACGATCGGCATGGTGATGTTTTTCGGCCAGAAGCCGGCATTGTAGAACAATTGTCCTCAATTGTTTGATACCCTGGATCGAGCGCACCCACGGAACAATTGAGGACAATTTTCTACAATGAGCGGCTTCGCCGCTCGAAAGTACGGGTCAGTCTTGCTTTGCATCGGGTGCTTGATCGTCCGCGATAAAATCGGTCGCCTGCTCTGGATCAAATGCGAAGAGATCCTCGGTCGCTTCGTCACCATAAAACATGGATGGATCGTCTTCCTCGATTGGAGTCAGTTCCAGTTCATCGAAGTCGATGGTTTCACCAAGTTCTGACGAATCCGTTTTTGTTGCGTCGAATATTGAGGACTCTTCAGGCAGCAAATAGGACTCTTCGATCGAATCCGTAGCCTCGTTTTCCAACGACGATGTGGGCCATTTGAGCTCACCGGTATTAGGGTCGGCATAAAGACCGATCGCTGGCTCATCGAGCGTCGAGGTCGAAGCTTCCGCCGGGTTCGCGATCGGTTCGTCGTCAGCGCGAAAGTACCGATGATCAGTGTTTTCTGTAAGATCTGCTTGCTCGTGATCGTCTGCGAAACCGGCGATCAGTTCAAGGTCCGCATCGACCGATGCTTCATCCGTATACTCAGGTACCTCATCGGTTAGTTCAACGGTTGCGGCGATGGCTTCGGCTGGTTCATCCGAATCTTTGAACCAGTCGCCGGCATTCGACGGCGGATCGACGATGTCGATGGTTTCACTAAGCTCTGATGAAACCGTTTTTGTTGCGTCAAAAGCGGTGGACTCGTCAGGCAACAGATACATCTCTTCGATCGCCTCCAGAGAGTCGTCGTCCAGTGTCGATGTTGGCCACTTGAGTTCCCCGGTGCTGGGGTCTGCATACAGACGGCTTAGGGGCTCATCGTCATTCGTGTTCGTGGCATCGGCACGATCCATTATCGGTTCGTCTTCTGGCAATTCCGCGACTGGTGCTGCGGCCCAGGGTTTATCTAACTCAAGCGTTGAGTAAGGGTCTCGGGCGTTTTGTGGACTATCGTCATTGCTGTCAAGCAAGTTGAAGACATTGGGTTCACCGTCAACAACCTCGTTTGATTCTTCGCGAGGCAGTTCTAACGGTTCGTCTTCTATCCATGGTGCCGGAGTTGGCTCAGCCAACTCCGGTTCAGCGTGTTCAGGTTCAGCGTGTTCAGGTACAGCGGGTTCAGCGGACGGGGGCTGTTTTGCAATGGGAACCGATGCTAAATCAATCAGCGTGGAATAGCCTGACTCTATCTCATCGTCTTCCCAATCGGTGATTTCTTGCGAACGTGATTCGTCAACGACGTCGACCGGGCTAACGCTCTCGACAGCATCGACGGGACAAACTTCAGCAACTTCATCGAACACTTCTTCGGAAGGCAGCATTTCATTCGATGCCACGAGCGCGCCTGCGAATGGCGCAGCGAGGCTGGCGGTAGCTGCTAGATCGTCGCCGCTTTTGCTGCTGAGATTCGGCGAATGATCAAGACTCAAGTGAGTCTCGAGTTTTGGCGCAGCAGAACTTATTGAAGTAGTTTGCCAAGCAGTAGCTTGCGGGGCAGCGAGATCGGGAAACACGGTGTCCACGTTGCCACGGAGGATTTGCCGTCCCAGCTCAATCGCTTTTTCTTCGGACCAGCCTCGCTCCATAACAAAGTCATCGGTCAAGATACCTGCCAGAATGTTGCGATACATGTCAAACTTGGGCGCGATAAATTCCAGTTTGTAAGCGTCGCTGTAGTAGCCGATTTGCTTGTTGCGAGGGACCGCTTCCAGTCGTGCCGCTGCATCGCGACGGATGAATGATGGCGTGTTGCTGTACCACCAGTGGCCGTTAGTGATCACATTTGGGAAGATCCATGCATAGCTGACCAGTTCCTGGTTGGTGACACTTGCCAACACTGAAATTGGAAACTTGACATCGGGAAACGCGTTGAACAGTTCACGGTATTGGATCAGTGAAACGCGGCTATCATAGAGGTCGCGGCCTTGGTAGACACCTTCTTGGTACACACCGCGATTAACGCCGATCATCAAGTCCATCGGCAATCGAAATTGATCGCAGAGTTCCACGATAGTCCAGAAGACGCGCTTGGCTAGCGCCGACTTATGCGATGTGTCGGCGGATGTTCCCATCCGGATGACGGCATCGAGCGCGGTAGAGGCTCGGCCGTCAGAGACCGGACTAGGAGAAAAGTCAGGTGGAAGCGAGATCGCGCAAGCACGAGCACCGTGTGAGACAAAATGCTCGAACCGTTGTTCAAGCGCATGACGCAGTGACGTGAGCGATCCGTCAATATCGATGCCTGTACAAACCGTGAGTCGATCGCGAACTTCGATTTTGCTGAGATGAAAAACGAGCTCGTCGGTGCGAAGACAAGGGATGTAGGTTTTGGTATCGAAGCCCTGGAGATCGTCGTCAAAGTCGTTGGTTAGAAAGACCGCTTCTACGTTTGATTTTTCAAGGACGACATCCGCCCAATCAGCGAGTGCCATGGTCGATTCTGCCTTGTCAAACAACGCTTCCCAGTTTGACTCATTGATGACATCTTCTTCGAATCCGAAGAATCGTTTGCAGATATCGATCAGCCACGCATGTTGTGCTGTGTTAGACAGATGCGGCAAGCCAGTTACAAGCGTTCCCACCAATTCCCGTGGCGATAGACCGGGCGATTCAATTGCATGCTTGGGCGTTCCCGCAGAATGCACCAACTCGGTGTAGTAGTGGTAGCCAAGAATATCGGCCAGCGTTGTCGAAGCTGGTTGATGAGGGTTGATATGCGAATGGGGATCGATCAGCCGTATTTCTCGCAGGGCTTGGCAAATACTTTGGCGTGTTGACGACATGATTCGGATTTGTATTCGGGATTGAAGGGCGATCTCGATCACCGCAGGAAGTCTCTAAAGGATAATCACTTTTAAGGCGGCAAGGACACTGCCCAAAATCATTGGTTCGTTCGCATGGGTAACCGCAACTTGGCGTTTTACTGCGATCGCGGCTGAACTCACGCAAATCAGGAAAATCAGAGTGTAAAACCACCCAAACGGCTCGATTTCAGACCGGTGGTACGGCGTCGGAAGAAAAAATCGGGTTTTATATCCGCAGAAATTTGCTTTTCGAACGGTTGCTGGCGCTACAATGAGGTTTGTCGTTAACCGGACCAGTCCGACTTGCCAGACTAACTTAAGAGTGTGCATTGATGTCTCTTGGGAATGATCTTCCTGCATCGCATGACGAAGCCATGTCGGAAATTTCGCGGTTCGAGGAATTCGACGGTTGCCAAGAATTCGATACGGCTGACTCAGAACCGATTGAGGCGGTGTCGAGCCAGCACAATGTCAGCCAGCACAATGTCAGGCATCGCGGCGGTGTCGATTCAGAGATTGGGACTACGTCAAACGCATTCAGCCAAGCTGTTTTCTTTCTCCTGGCGATGGGGACGATGTTGGGTGCCGCCCGTTTTGCGATGCCGGCAATTGTTGAAGAGATTCGATATGCATGGCATCGTGGCGAGCTCCGTGCGCAATATGAAGCTAGTGGTGATGGGCTGAAAAACGTATCGCTGACGGCGCTTAGTGATGCCTATCAAATGGTTACCGATCGTGTTGGGCCAAGTGTGGTTCATATCGATGTGCGTCGGTCTGAAAGGGAGCCGACCGTCGACGTCGCGCGTTTCTTGACAGGTAACGGACAGGAAACTGCGGTCCCGATCGCTGATCAAGGTAGCGGCGTTGTTATTGATGCCGGCGGTTTTATTCTGACCAACCGGCATGTCATTGCCGATGGCGACTCGATCATGGTTGGGCTAAGCGATGGGCGACGAATTTCCGCTCGAGTTGTCGGGACAGACACATTGACTGATATCGCGCTGCTGAAAGTGGACGCCGACAACTTGATGCCGATCGACTGGGGAAATAGTGATCAATGTAACGTTGGGTCTCCTGTCTGGGCCGTTGGGAGTCCCTTTGGTTTGGATCGGACGGTGACTTTTGGCATCCTCAGCGGTAAGCACCGGATGGTGAAGGCAAGCACGCGGTACCAAGACTTTATGCAAAGCGATGTTGCGGTAAACCCAGGCAACAGCGGAGGTCCACTCGTCGACGTCAACGGTAAGCTGGTTGGAATCAATACCGCGATCGTCGGTGACACCTATCGAGGTGTTAGTTTTTCAATTCCCAGTAATGTCGTTCAAGAAGTCTACAAACGTTTGAAAGTATCAGGGCGATACGAACGAGGTTGGCTTGGCATCGCAATGGCGGAGGTTCCCGACGAATTGTTTGTTGGAGAAAATCATCGCGAAAGAGGTGCATTAGTCGCTTCGCTGGCGGGAAAAGGGTCACCGGCGGCTATCGCAGGACTGCTCGCTGGTGACATTGTCCAGCGCATCAACAAGGAGACAATCAAGGATATGGGACACTTGATGCGAAAGATCGCGGACTTGCCCCCAGGTACTAGGATCGAAGTTGATGTTCGCCGAGATCATCAAACACTATCATTCGAAGTTGTGCTTGCCGCACGCCCCATTATTGATGGTGAGTAACCGTTGTAGTTATCCCGCTCCGGGCCGGGCTTGCAGGTCAAAGTGGTGGAACATTGGCCCGGAGCAAAGATAAAAGATGCCTGTCAGGTTCGCAGGCAATGGCGTTCGCTAACGACCAAAGATGTTGCGGCGAATCCAAGCGTTCTTGCGGCGCTCCAGTTGAATCAATTCACTGACCAAGCCGTTACTAGACTTGCGATATGTCCGTGAGCGATAAACGGGAGCTGATTCAGTTACCATCACCGGTTCGGACTCAACCATGGCTCCATCAGACGGCATGGGGGCAGCGTCGTATTGAGTCACATCGGATCCGATCACGTCGGGAGCGGCCTCGGGTTGGGCCGTCACAGCTTGGTCTACCGCAACAGGAGCGGCGGCAGCATCTGCTTTAACTAAAACCGACGGAGTTTCCGAAATCGGATCATAGACGAACGGGTGGCGGGCGTAACCTTGAGACGCAATGCAAAGTGACGCAGCGAACGCAAAAGCGAATTTCTTATTCATGGGCAGTTTCATCCAAACCACGGTGAGGGGGTAAAGCGACGACAGGCTTGCAGCAGCAGTATCGGAGGAATCTGCGTTGCCTGACTCTACCAGCATGCCGTATGGATTGGCTTGAGCACGGCGGTAACCGAGAAATACCTCAAATATTGGTCTGGTACTGTAACGGACCGATCAGTTTTCCCAGTCGATCCTCACCGATGATTTTGCCTCAAGTTCCACCCTGCGACCTGTCGATTCACGCCGTTTTTAGGTCGTTGCGACTAACCTCGTGGTCGATTCTCGTCACCCTGACTATACTTGTGGGCAACCTTCGGATGGTGTTGGATTTAGTGAGCCGACGGCGCTAGCCGCGGGCCTTACAAGCCTCAACAGACGCGATATCTGCGGCTAGCGCCGTCGGCTCACTAAGTCCACGCCATTCGGGCAACGCCGATTGAATGATAGATACTACTGGAATTTGCTAACAAACTAACAAACCATGCGCCATTACTTTTTCCAGACCACCCTTGGCCTGATTGCTTTCTTATTCAGTTCGTCCATCGTCACTAACGTTGCCGTGTTTGCTGACTCGTCTGGTGCGACTGCCGATGTTGCGAATGCGGGTTCCAGCGTTGGCATCACTGCTGAAAAACCATCGACCGGGCCGTTTGTTGAAGTCGACGGCAAATTCATGGTGCCTTACACCGTCACGATTCCTGGCAGCGATGTGAAATTCGAAATGATCCCCGTTCCCGGCGGTAAGTTCAAATACGGAAGCGGCGAAGAAGATCCGGAGCATCGTGAAGATGAAGGCCCGCAGATTGACGTGGCGGTGTCACCAATGTGGGTCGCCAAGACGGAAACCAATTGGGCTCAGTACAAAGAGTATATGAAACTGTACGCGATTTTCAAAGATTTTGAATCCCGTGGGGAGCGAATCGTTAACAAGGACAACATGGCGGACGCGATTACGGCACCCACCGAGTTGTATGAGCCAGATTTCACCTTTGAGTACGGTCAAGAATCTGAGCAGCCTGCGGTGACAATGACTCAGTATGCAGCCCAGCAGTACACGAAGTGGCTGAGCCTGTTAACGGGCTCGCAATACCGTTTACCAACCGAGACCGAGTGGGAATACGCGTGTCGCGCAGGATCGACGACGCCCTACAGTTGGGGCGAAGATGCCGATTCGATAGATGACTTCGCATGGTATGTTGACAACGCCGATTCGGGACCTGTCGCAGTCGGGACAAAAAAACCAAATGCTTTTGGACTTCACGACATGCACGGAAATGTTGCCGAATGGACAACGAATCAATACACCGAAGATGGCAATGCTTGGTTGGTCGGCAAAGAGAACTTGAACGCCATTGATACAGCAAATTGGCCGGTGACTTCTTCGCCATGTGTGGTTCGCGGAGGAAGTTGGGAAATGGAGCCGGAAGAACTCCGCTCAACGGTCCGCTTGGCCTCCGATGATGACGTCTGGAAATTCCAAGATCCGAATTTCCCTCGCAGTCCCTGGTGGTTTACCTCCGACCCTGCACGTGGTGTCGGGTTTCGCGTCTTTCGATCCTCTACTCCACTCGACGCAGTGACGATCAAAAAATTCTGGGAAACCTCTGCCACAAACACGATCAATCAAGTCGAAAGCCGCGTCGAAACCGGACGTGGTGGCTATGGGCTTGTCGATCGCAACTTACCTGAGTTGATCAAAGCACTTGATAATTAGGCATGCTTTCTGTTGAAGCGAATGGGCTACTTCAACTCCTTCCGTTTTTACACCATTTTAATCGTCGAAGAGAGACCGTTACGCCGTGTACGATACCATTGCATTAGTAGGTGCCACCGGAGCGGTTGGCCGAATTGTGTTGCAACAATTACAGGAACGAGGTTTTCCGTACAAAAAGTTGCGACTATTGGCGTCAACTCGCTCGGCCGGGACGATTGTCCAGGTCAATGGTCAATCGATTAAGGTTGAGCTGCTTGAGCCATCGGCTTTCAAGGGCGTTGACTTAGTCATCGCCAGCACACCAGACGAAGTGGCGATGGAGTTTATTCCCTGGGCCGTGAAGGCGGGCGCCGTTGTCGTTGACGAAAGCGGTTACTTCCGCATGGATCCTAACGTGCCGCTAGTGATTCCCGAAGTCAATCCAGAAGCGATTGAACGCCACCAAGGCATTATCTCCAGCCCCAATTGCAGCACCACACAAATGGTCGTCGCGCTCGCACCGCTGCATCGCGCCGCACGTGTGAAACGAGTCGTGGTCAGCACTTATCAAGCGACCAGCGGGGCAGGGCTGAGCGGTAGCGACGAATTGATCGAGAGCACTCGCAGTGCATTGAATAATGAAACCATCACGCCTAGCATCTTCGCGCATCCGATTGCCTTCAACTTGATCCCACAGATCGGTGGCGAAAAGTATGCGGGTTACACATCCGAAGAAATGAAGATGGTGTACGAAACTCGTAAGATCATGGGCGACGATGCGATCCAAGTTTGTCCGACATGCGTGCGCGTCCCAGTTGCATTCGGGCACAGCGAATCGATCTTGGTCGAAACCGAACGACCTCTTTCAGTGGAAGAAGCTCGCGAGTTGTTTGCGGTGGCACCAGGCGTCACTCTGGTTGATGATTTGGCAAGCAAGCGATATCCGATGCCACGCGATTGCGAAGGCAAGGATGACGTCTTCGTCGGACGCATTCGCAAGGACATCAGCGGCGGCAATGGGATTGCGTTCTGGTGTGTCAGCGACAACTTGCGGAAAGGTGCCGCGACCAACGCAGTCCAAATTGCCGAACTGCTGATCAAAAGCGTCTCGGTGGCGTGAGCATCGCAGGCGGTTCTCGGCAATGGTACAAAATGACCGTCGCCTATGACGGTTCGGCCTATTCCGGTTGGCAGGTCCAGCCCGGCCGGCTGACGATTCAATCAATGCTTGAGCTCGCCATCAAGCAGATCTGCCGTGAGCAAGTCCGTGTCACGGGCAGCGGACGGACCGATACCGGCGTCCACGCGATCGCCCAAGTGGCAAGCTTTTCGCTGGCGACTTGGCGAGCTAGCGCCGCTGACTTGTGTCGTGCGCTGAACAGTAAGTTGCCGAATGATATCTCGATCAGCAACATCAGCGACGCGACCGAAGATTTTCATGCGATTCGTGATGCGACCGGAAAGCGATATCGGTATCAAATTCAAATCGGCGGTACGCGGGATGCGTTCGAGTATCGATATCGATGGCATCTCCAAGGCCCGATCGACGTGGCTACGATGCAAGAAGCGGCAAAGCACTTGGTCGGCAAGCACGACTTCGCCAGCTTTCAAGCCACCGGAGCCGTTCGCAAATCAACCGTGCGAGACGTTCGCGAACTGGTCATCATCAATGAGCCGACGGCGTTAGCCGCGGGCCTCTCTGACCGCTCATGCAATGTCGTGAAACCCAATATTATCGCCCAGGGTTCGCCAGGGCAGGGCGGTGAACCTGTCGACGGTGGCCAATACGTTTCGCTCGAGATCGAAGCCGATGGTTTTCTTTACAACATGGTCCGCAACATTGTCGGAACCTTGATCGAAGTTGGCCGAGGTAAGCAGTCGCCAGCCTGGGTCGCCGACGTCTTAGCCGGTGCCGACCGAACCAAAGCCGGTCCCACCGCGCCACCCCACGGATTATTCCTCATGCGAGTTGATTACTAACAGAGTAAAACGATTGTCCTCAATCGTTCATCGGCCACAATTTCCCACGATCGTGGTTGACCACCACGCTGTTGAACAGTTTTGCGCCGCCTGAGGACGAATTCCAAACGCGTTTGTGGTCGAAGGCCGTGTACAGTTGCTTACCCGATGCCAAGCTTTATTTAGCTGATGTATTGTCGGTGAGTTAGTGCGGTTGCGGGCAAAGGTTACCGATGAACGATTGAGGACAATCGTTCTACTCTCTCGACAAAAGTCGGTTACAAAACTTGGCCCGCTCGCGTATCGATTTGGCCAGACATCATCAAGTACGCGCAAACGAACATCAGTAATGCCAGCGGTTGTGCGGCAAAGATTCCAACGCATAACGCCAACGCACCGACAAGGAATATTGCAAAGGCGAGCAAGCCCATTACGAAGAAAGTAACCTCGTTACCTTTGGTAATGATTCGAGCGACAGCAAACGATTGCATGACGGGCGTTCGTCGGTCGATAACAAGATAGTAGGATGGCCAGTAAAAGAGTATGACGATGATTCCGGGGATGATGAGCAGAAGAAAGCCCATCGTTATGGCCAAGCCTAACAGTATGGAGACGCCAATTGTTGGCAAGAGACGCTCGCCGCCGCTAAAAAGCATTCCTATCGAAGCGGGTTGTCGACGAAGTAGAGCAAGCATCAACTGAAGGTTGCCAATACCTATAAATGCCTGAAAAACATTCGATAAAATGGTAAAAAACAACGCAAAAATTGATGACGCAGCCGTGGGACGCTGATCGATTCCCTTGAGCATCGATTCGACGATACTCTGAAAAAAGGCCAAGCCAAACGCGAGCGAGAAAACAAGCAATGTCGCACCAATGAGAATTCCTAGATTCTCTTTCCAGACTTTCAGCGAGTAATTGAAAATATCGCCAATTTCGGCTTTAACGTTTCGGATTTCCCCGTTTCCAATTTGGAAAGGAGAAATGGGAGACTCGGTAGAAAATGATGGTGATGCGTAGGGATTGTCTTTCGACATGAAAATTTCCGTTGGTTTGAGAAAAGTAGATCTTTGCACGCTTCCGTCGGATGAATTAGTTTTGCGCCGCCTGAAGACGAACTCCCAGCGCGATTATAGCCGAAGGTAGTGGACGGTTACTTTAAGTCTTTGCTTGGCCAATGCCAATCAGACTGACTATAATCAAAAAAACACTCGGAGGTCGCTCACTTGTGTTTGAGCGATTGCGAGGCCCATGAGGCTCAAACCGTTTACAAAGTTTCAATGAGGGACGCAATGAATACGACCTTTGCAAAATTAACAGGTGCGGAGTTCGATTCGATGGTCGACTGCGGTGCGTTTGATCGCATTGAAGGTAAAAAGGTGGAATTGATTCGAGGGGAATTGCGTTTCATGAATCCGGCAGGCCCAATCCATGACGATTACATTGACTATCTCACCCGCTGGTCGCACAATTCGGCGAGCCAAGAAACAGCTAACATTCGTGTGCAGTGTGGCTTCATCTGCGACGACAATCGGCCTGAGCCAGATATCCTTTGGCTCCAACCGCGCCGCTACGGTCGAACGCGGCCAAACGCCCGCGATGTGATGCTGCTGATTGAGGTCTCGGATAGTAGCCTCACTTCGGATTTGCAGGAGAAGGCGGATATCTATGCCGAAGCAGGCGTGCAAGAGTACTGGGTCGTCGACGTTCCTTCTTCGCGCGTCCATGTGCTCTCGAAAAGCGATGGCAAATCGTATCGAAAAATCGCGATTGCCGTCGCCCCAGATTTACTTGCCCCCATTTGCTTACTCGATGCCAAGCTTGATTTAGCTGATCTATTCTCCGTGACTTAGTGGAACGATTGTCCTCAATCGTTCAAATGCGGTTTTGGCGCGCATCGCTGAGCGTGTGCGTCGGAGCGCGCTTTTGTGTGCGGCGATGCCTCGCTGCAACGGGATGGGTAGGTCTGCTCCTCTTGTAGTTCGATCCTGCTTGGCGATATGCGACAATTTGTCGGACTCATGAGTTGCTTCGCACGAATAAGTGCATTTCATGTAGGTTGACGGCCTTTATTGCAGGCAACCTCCTTGATGCGTGCGACTTTGGCACTGTTTGTGTTAATATTCGCGGTCAATCGAATTAACGCATTGACCTTGGAGTGATCGCTACGATGGCGTCCCTGACCGACGATTCTTTGACCCAAACGACTCGCGAGCGCGGTTCGGCAAGCGACGCTTTTTCCTCGGTGGATCAGTACAGCTATGACGACTCGATTGTGCGAAGCTTTCTCACGGCGACGGTGCTGTGGGGATTGGTGGCGACGCTTGTCGGCTTGATCGTCGCGGTGCTGCTGGTGTTGCCAAAACTGGTCGAGCCACTGGGTTGGATGTCGCAGTTGCTCAGCTTTGGTCGGCTCCGTCCATTGCATACCAACGCAGCGATCTTTGCTTTCGGTGGCAATGCCATCTTCGCCGCTGTCTATTATGGCCCGTCCCATAAAAAATGCAACATTGGGGTAGGTGGAAGTTAGGGCAATACGTTATTTTCTGGGTCATGAGCAATGGATTGCATGTGACAGCCGAAATTCGTAAACGGGCGGTTCTCGCGGTTAGCGGCGGAATGTCACGAGCAACGGTTGCTGCAGCGTTTGGTGTGGACCGAGTTACAATGTATCG
>JAYVSE010000427.1:0-8056 GCA_043775635.1 Planctomycetaceae bacterium
CGTGGCCCGACGGGGACAAGCCCCGCACGCGGCAAGATTATGGAATTAAACTTGCGCAAAGGCTTTTTGCTCACAATAGCAAATTTTTAACAGCCCAGGACAAGCCCCGCTCGCGGCGAGATTAAGGAATTAAATCTGCGCAAAGGCTTCACTTACGTGGTGGTACTCCGGCCGCAGCAGCTTTGGGAACCGCACCTTTCGGCGCTGCAGTTTTAGCAGCAGGGGCTTTGGGAGCAGGGGGATTGGGAGCAGGGGGATTGGGAGCGGCTGTTTTGGTCATCCTAGTCAGCTCAGCATCGAGACTGGCTGCGTAGATGTTGTTGGATACGACGTTGCCCGACGGGTCAACCAACAACATCAATGGCAACGTTTGGACGCCAAGTTGCTTTGCTAAGCCGCTCGATTCAAGACCGCCATCTTCGTAAAGATGGATCCATGGCGCTGGGTTCTCTTTCAAATAGGCCGCCGCGTCGTCCCGTGTCGCATCGACGTTCACGCCAACAACTGTCAAGCCCAGCGAGTTGTATTTGGCTTGCAACGTCCGTAGCAACTTCATGTCCTGCTTGCATGCTTCGCACCAGGTAGCCCAATAGTGAATAATCACCGGACGGTTTCCGACTTTGGAAAGGTCAAACGGCTCGCCTTGAATCGTGCGACCGCGAAATTCGATCGAGCGTCCCTCGGACTCGAGTCGGCGAACCGCACCCGTCGCCTTTTCACCTGAATCGGTGCCTGGAAAATCTTTTGAAACCTTCGTGTAATATTCCAGCGCCGCTTTTTCTTTCTCTTCGAATTCCTTGCTTAACGCCAATTGCAACAGCGCTTGCGCTGCCTCGGGGCTGGTTGGATGGCGGTCGACAAACTTCGTCAGCTCTTCCAGGTACCATTCCTGCACCTTCGCGAAATCTGCTTCGGGAGTCTGTTTTTTCACATACTCGGTGCTGATGATTTGAAAGCTAACGTACGACTGTAGCGAATCATCGGCATCGGGTAACTCAGTGCTAAACTTTCGCAACCGTTCGAGACCGTCGGGATAAGTACCGTTTTGGACCGCGACACTGACCGTATCGACAAGCTGACGCATCCATGTGTCTCGCTCGTTAGTGTCGGACGATGTGGCAATCAATTTTTCGACGACGTCAACGCGTTTGCGATTGAGGTCGGCTTTCAGATCTGGCTTGCTTGCCGCAGCGAGTTCACGATCGATGGCCTCGAGACTGCCAACCAGCTCCTGGGTTTCCGCACCCATGGACGACCGTGCAGATGCCATTCCGCCTCCTGTGCCTCCAGGGGAAAAGAAAATTCCTGGTGTCTGCGCGAGTGGTTGATCGTCGGCGACGATTTGAGGCAAATCAACGATTCGCCATACGTTGCCCGATTGAATGATCGTTCCGACCAGCAATTGACCGCCTTGTTTTGCGTCATCGAACATCGCGACGGCATTTTCGTAAACTTTAATGTCGCTGGTTGAATCATCCGTGCCTGCGGGGACAATTCCCGGTGAAGTCGAGGCAAACTGAACCCAGCGAGCCGATTCAGTGACCGCAGTTTGGCTTATTGCGAGCTTTGAAAAACCAGCCGCTGCTGCCATGGATTTTTCTGCCAGCCGTTTTTGCATGGCTTTGCCAAGACCTGCCTCCGCGAGTTCTTTTTCGCTTGCCAGCAATCGGGAGAAGCGGTCCGCATCCTTGGTCGCCAGTGAAGCGACAACTTCGGCAGTGACTTCTTCTACAGAGATCTGCCGCCAACGATCGATTTTTCCATCTTCATTTTCGTCGATGCCCCAGCGTGTTCCAGCCATTCCGAGCCATCGATATTGGTCAGCCTTGCCATTTTGATCCGAATCAATGTCGCGATAAACCTCGATTGCTTGGTCGTAATAGCACCACAAGTCGACTTTTTTGTCTCCGTCGGTATCGGCAAATCGGCGTAATCTTGTTCCGTCTGCGGCTTCGACACCCCAGCCAGTCCAATTTCCATCGCGGACATCCACGACCTTACAGCGAGCCAATTCTTCCGGGGTCGGTTTTTGAAATCGAACGTCTGCCTGAACAGGCTGTAACCCCAGTGCAGCTTCGACGGTTGGAGGAGCGGCAAGGATATTTTCCGTTCCCACGGAGGAAATAAGTCCGAGTGCTGTCAATGCCGCAAGCGTATTGCGGGGAAAAAAATGTTTAAAGGGTTGCTTTTTCATGGTGATTCCTTTCGATTCGAAAGCGACGGGCAAGCAGTCAGGGGTGATTTGTTCGAATTGGACGGATACAATCGATCACAACGATGTTAAATCGATTATTCCCGACGAACCTATAGAATGGCAGAATGTCTAGTGGAGCGTAAACACCGGAATGCCGAAACCAGAACTTTGTTGACCTAGGTTTGACACAACGCGATCGGTTCGTACACTTTCCACTCGCTTTGACGCTAAACAGATGGGTTTAACAACTCGGCATTGGTGCCGGAGCGAATTTGGTAAGGGCGTATAGCTCAGTTGGTTAGAGCGCGTCGCTGATAACGACGAGGTCCCAGATTCGAGTTCTGGTACGCCCATTTTTGCAGGATAATGATCGAAGAGTAAGATAATATTCGAAGTTTAAAGGGCGAAGTTTGAAAGAAAGTGAGGCATCTGGCCTTCCCTTTTTAAACTTCACACTTCACACTTCATTCTTCAACGGGGGCGTAGCTCAGTTGGGAGAGCGCTTGCTTTGCAAGCAAGATGTCGTCGGTTCAAGTCCGTCCGTCTCCATCCCGTTAAAAACCCAGGAAAACAACCGTTTTCCTGGGTTTTTTCATAGTGGGATAGGCTTCCAGCCTGTCAATTTCAATGCGACAGGCTGGAAGCCTATCCCACTAATCGTTTAAGGTAGACAAAACACTGGGGCATTCAATTCAACCAATTTTTGCCAACGATTCGACTTTGACGATGCCTTCACACTCACTTCTGATCGACCCAACGTTCCTATTTCGATTTGAGATACCGGTTCGGATGCACGACTGCGCGTTCGGAACGACGGCAGCCAAAGCAGGGTTGGATTTGCCCGAAACTTGCCGAATTCCATCATTTGGCGCGTTGGCTGGCAAACGCACCTTTGGGGACGTGCGAATGGCATGGGATAAGACGGCCATCGCTTTTACATTGGAAGTGTCAGGTAAAAAGACGCTGCCCTGGTGTCGTGACTCGCGTACCGAAGACAGCGATGGGTTCCACCTGTGGATCGATACGCGTTGTAGCCCCGGAATTCACCGCGCGACGCAGTATTGCCATCGATTTTTGTTCATGCCGACCGGTGGCGGTCCACGTCGTGAAACGCCAATGACTGGATTAATGCCGATCAATCGTGCCCGGCAGAACCCAAAGTCGCCACCATCCGGCTCAATCCAGGTCCACGTTCAATTACGGCATGATGGATATCGCATGGCCGGACGAATTGCGGCCGAGGCACTGACTGGTTTTGACGCGCTGCAATACCCACGAATCGGGCTCTATTACGCAGTAATCGACCGCGAATTAGGCTGGCAAACGTTTTCGCTGAGCGAAGAATACCCCGTGGTCGAGGATCCGAGCTTATGGGGCGAAGCCACGTTGATTCGCTAGTGCATTGTCCAAGATTAAATTTATGGTTTAGAGTAGAGAAATTGTCCCAATTGCTCGGAAAGCATTGAGAAAATTGTTCTACTCTGAATTGCATCTAAAATTCAGTTCAACGAATTCTGTTTCTTATGGACAATGTCCAATTACAGTGAAAGAATCGGTAAATTTTGTGGGTTTTAACCAAGTGGTCCTGTGCAGTTGGAATTAAATTCCTAAACTTTGGATAAATCTCATCAGGCGTTTGGATCGATACAACCGGTACAAATTGCCATCTCACCCCTAAGCTGTTGCCCTCCCTTCCTGTTGATCCAAAAGCCCTGCTGATCCAAAAAGTAAGATCATTGTGACGAAGACAACCTCGGATACCGCTAACGGCAAGACCGTCAATATCGTTTCTGGCATTACCGTGCGATTATGCGGTGATTCTGGCGACGGGATGCAGTTACTCGGTACGCAGTTGACCAATACCAGTGCCCTCGCTGGCAACGATGTCGCAACCTTCCCTGACTTCCCTGCTGAAATTCGCGCTCCGCGGGGGACGCGAGCCGGTGTTAGCGGTTTTCAGGTCCAGTTCTCCAGCGAGCAAATCTTTACTCCGGGTGACGTCTTAGACGCGCTTGTGGTGATGAACCCCGCTGCCATGGTGACCAACATTGCTGACCTTCGCAAAGGCGGCATTCTGATCGCCAATGAAGATGGGTTCAATGAGAAAGAATATAAGCTCGCCAAAGTCGATGCCAATCCGCTTGAAGCCGAGATCATCCAGTCGTCCTATCGGCTTTTCAAGGTTCCGATGACAAAGCTAACCCGCGACGCGGTCAGCGCGCTTGGACTTGGCAACAAAGAAGCGGAACGCTGCAAAAACTTTTTTGCCATGGGCTTGGTGTATTGGTTGTTTGGCAGATCGCTCGAACCGACATTGCGGTTTATCACCGACAAATTTGCCAAAAAGTATCCTGACGTTGCCAAAGCCAATGAAGCGTCGCTACGCGCTGGCTGGGCCTACGGTGAAACGACGGAAGCGTTTGGCGACAGCTACCAAGTCGACGCAGCCGAACTGACCCCTGGCACTTACCGCAACATCATGGGCAACCAAGCGCTCGCTTGGGGCTTGATTGCAGCATCAAGATTGTCAGGCAAGGATCTGTTCTACGGCACTTATCCCATTACCCCTGCAACCGACATTTTGCACGAGTTAACTCGCTACAAAAATTTTGGCGTGCGAACATTCCAAGCGGAAGACGAAATCGCTGCGATCGGTGCAACCATCGGCGCAGCGTTCGGCGGCAGCATGGGGGTGACGGCAAGCAGCGGCCCAGGAATCGCATTGAAGGCCGAAGCGATGGGCCTGGGTGTGATGCTGGAGCTGCCCATGATCATTATCAATGTACAGCGTGGCGGCCCCAGCACGGGGTTGCCCACCAAGACCGAGCAAAGCGATCTGCTGCAAGCGATGTTTGCCAGAAACGGCGAAGCACCGTTAGCGATTCTGGCACCGCGAGGCCCCGGTGATTGTTTTGCCATCGCGGTCGAAGCATGGCGGATCGCCGTCGAATGCATGACGCCCGTAATGATTCTCAGCGATGGATACATCGCCAACGGAAGCGAGCCATGGAAAATTCCAGACCTAGTATCGATGCCTCGCATTATCGTGTCACATCCCGAGGAGTCGACGAATCCAGATGAGCCATTCCTGCCCTACGCCCGCGACGAAAATCTCGCACGACCTTGGGCGATTCCAGGAACGCCTGGGTTGATGCACCGCGTCGGCGGACTCGAAAAACAAGATGGCACCGGGAACATCAGCTATGAACCTGAGAATCACCAACACATGGTGAATACAAGGGCGCGAAAGATAAGCGAAATCGCTGATCGTATTCCGCCACAAGATGTCTTTGGCGCACTATCCGGCGACATCTTAGTTGTCAGTTGGGGCGGTACCTACGGTGCCTGCCACACCGCCGTTCATCGTTGCCAACAGAGCGGGCTCTCCGTCAGCCACGCGCACCTGCGATACATGAACCCAATGCCGTCTAACATCGGTGAGCTACTGCGCAGCTTCAAGACTGTTTTGGTGCCGGAGCTTAACTCGGGACAACTGCGCATGCTCCTGCGAGCGAAGCACTTGGTCGATTGCATCGGCATCAACAAAGTAAAAGGCAAGCCATTCTCAGTCCATGAACTCGTTGATGCAATCACGTCCCATGTTCCGGCTGCCGAAGCAGCTTTGCCAATGCATCAAGTCGGCTAGATTTTCAGGAGCGGCCACAATCCGTTCAAAGACAGTTTTCAAGACACTTACCATCCACTGATTTGCCGTCTAAGCTCAGGCCGTTTAAATGACTCTCCCTGTACTCAAAGCCGCTGACTTTGCGAGCAACCAAGACATCCGTTGGTGTCCCGGTTGCGGCGACTATTCAATCTTGGCGCAGATGAAAAAGGTTCTTCCCGAACTAGGTATCCCGCGGGAAAAAATTGTTTTCATCAGCGGTATCGGTTGCAGTAGCCGCTTTCCCTACTACATGAACACGTATGGAATGCATAGCATCCACGGACGCGCACCAACATTCGCGACCGGTCTTAAATCGACTAGGCCTGACTTGACGGTATGGGTTATCACTGGTGACGGTGATGCATTATCGATCGGTGGCAACCACTTCATTCATGTGCTGCGGCGAAATCTCGATATCAATCTCGTCTTGTTCAATAACCGCATTTACGGTTTGACCAAGGGACAATACAGTCCGACCAGTGTCGAAGGACAGATCACCAAGAGCACGCCGATGGGCGTGATTGACCACCCACTTAACCCATTGAGCGTCGCACTGGCCGCTGAGGCAACTTTCGTGGCTCGCAGCATTGATGCTTACGTGACACACCTTGGTGAAGTCCTGAAGCGAGCGGCCGCGCACAAAGGCACGTCGCTCGTGGAGGTTTATCAAAACTGCAATGTATTTAACGATGGTGCAATGGCTTACGCGCAAGAAAAGTCGCAGCGAGCGGATAACGTCGTCGAGCTGGAGCATGGCAAGCCGTTGATCTTCGGCAAGGATCGCGACAAGGGCATTCGCCTTGTTGGCACCAAGCTGGAAGTCGTTTCTTTGGCTGACACTGCGATCGATGACCTGCTGATTCACGATGAGCGTGAAGCCAATCCATCCATTCAAATGATGTTGGCTCGGATGCGATATCCGGAAATGCCCGAACCAATCGGTGTACTGCGTGCTGTTCCCGGTGTCTCGACGTATGACGACCAAATCAATCAACAGGTTGAACTCGCCAAAAAGCAGCGCGGCGTCGGCGACCTACAGGCATTGATCAGTTCCGGCGACACTTGGGTCGTCAAATGATCCTGTTTCAATTGAGCACGTGACGCGTCATTCGCTCGCCACATGTTTTTTCGATTCCATCCTTTCCTCTCGGATACAAAACCATGCCACGCGGTAAAACCTACGACAACGCGGCTGTCTGCATCGGCGACACGCCCATGATTCGCATCAATCGATTGGTACCTGCTGGCGGTGCGACCGTGTTTGCGAAGTGCGAGTTTTTCCAACCACTCAACAGCGTCAAAGACCGCATTGGGGCTGCCATGATCGCAGCCGGTGAGAAGTCTGGAAAAATCAACTCTAAAACGCATATCATCGAACCGACTAGCGGCAATACCGGCATTGCGCTGGCATTCGTTTGTGCTGCCAAAGGTTATACGTTGACATTGACCATGCCCGAATCAATGTCGGTCGAACGCCGTGCGTTGCTGCGCGCGATGGGCGCTAACTTGGTGCTCACGCCCGCAGGTGATGGCATGAAAGGAGCCATCGGCAAGGCGAGTGAACTCGTTTCGCAAATTGAAAATGCCTACATGCCTCAACAGTTCGAAAACCCCGCGAACCCGGCAATACATGAAGCGACCACCGGACCAGAAATTTGGGAAGACAGCGGGCACGATATCGATGCGATCATCGCTGGCGTGGGGACCGGTGGAACGATCACCGGTGTGGCGCGGTACCTCAAGAAAATGAATCCAAATTTCAAAGCGATCGCGGTCGAACCAAAACATTCACCTGTGATCAGCGGTGGTTCACCAGGCAAGCACCGAATTCAGGGAATCGGTGCCGGATTCATTCCGCGGAATCTTGATACATCCATCGTTGATGATGTGATTCAAGTGGATGACGAGGATGCGTTCGCGTGGGGTAGACGTCTTGCCAAAGAAGAAGGCATCGTTGCCGGCATCAGCAGCGGTGCAAACATGTGGGCCGCAGCTCAAGTTGCCGCACGGCCAGAATTTAAAGGCAAGCGAATCGTGACGATCATGTGCAGCCTTGGCGAACGATACCTGAGCACGCCTTTGTTCGGCGACCTCGGAATGTAAGCCTTTGCGCAGATTTAATTCCATAATCTTGCCGCGAGCGGGGCTAGTGTCGCCTTTCGCTCCGCGAAAGAGCGCTCTTTCGCGGAGCGAAA
>JAYVSE010000428.1:0-3107 GCA_043775635.1 Planctomycetaceae bacterium
AGTCCCGCTGCGTATAGGGTCAGCAGGACGGTTCGATGCTTGAGGTGGGAGACACATTGGATCAAGTCGTGAACTTCTTCTTGGCCCAGGACGGTGGGAAGTTTCTTAGGTCGTTTTCCAAATGGGATCATTTGGACTGACCAGGGGCGCGGGATGGTGAAGGTATAGAGGAAGCGTAGGGCACAAACAGCCTGATTGAATTGACTCCAAGAAGATTCATTGACTTGGATCATCCAGAGCTGGAACTCACGGATCTGTTCGGGACCAAGGTCCTCCGGTAGTTTTCCGAAGTGTTTGGCGAACCGATCGACATGGTAGGTATAGGAATCGATGGTTCGTTCAGCGAGGTTGCGGACGAGCATATCCTCGGCCATTCGCTTGGTAATTGGAGTTGAGCGCTTGCGAAACGGTGTCATAGCAGAGTCTCTCATGTTGAGTTGAAAAGTGCCCAGTAACCAACAGGTCACCAGTGCATGCACAAGCATGATTGCCGTCACCAAAAGCGCAATCCTTACAATCGGAATGATCGGAAATGTGCCAAAATAGTGAGTGACAGGAATCGTTAGAAGCGCGCCAATCGTGATCGATAGATTGACCGTCTCAATCGATCGTACACGGTCGTGAAGCGACCGGTTGGTTGGCATGGATGCCAACCAGAATGCATCAAGGATGATGCGGGCACTGGATGAACCATGCCTAGATATTGCCATGGCCAAAAGACGTTGCGTTGGAAGTCCGAGCAATCTCTTTAGCCGAGCGGTTTAGTTCAACTATCAGGATCACCGCTGTAATTCGTCCCGCAAACCAACCCACCGCCGATGCTCAGGGCCTACACCATTTTCTACGGCCAGCGGCATCGTCACAAATAATGACAACAAACAATCTCGAATGATCAGCGACCGCCATAATCTACCAGTGAGTCGATGGGATGGCGTGATCGAAGATTAGATCGTTGAGGTCTGCCTGTACTTTCGTCAATTCTTGTGAAGCGAGCGACAATTTTTCAGCTTTTTCTCTGCAACGTGCATCGCCGAGATTTTTCTCAGACAACACAGATTCGATAAGCTCATCAACGCCTCGCAACTCGTTTTCCATCGAGGCCTTCAACGCCTTCTGGATACAATCGGTTTTTTCGTGGACGGCCATTGCACCCTTCACACCGATAGATCGAGCGTTCTTCCGAAGTTCTAAGGCAATCTGTTTTGACGTTGACTCTTTGATTTGCAATGCGATTTTTTTCTCTTTCATCAAGCTTTGGAAAAAGCTTCCCGCGAAAAGCATCCCCACAAGTACGAACGGATTGACGATGCCAAGCAGAATTGTTCCGGTCAAGACGATACCAATCGCAGGACCTAGAGACTTCAACATTTCCTTGGTTCCAAGAGTCGCTCCAATATGGGCCGACCCTACACCACCAATCAAAAAACCTGCGCTACCAGCTAATAGGCGCTCCAAGCCACTAGGTGGCTCGTAGTCCGATTTTGCTTCCCCTTTCAACACTTTTTTCATCGCGTCAATTTCAACCACAATTTCGTCGATTTCCTGCTCCACGCCCTCGGTGATTTCGACGATCCGCTGCTGGACGAATGGCGTCAAATCCTGTTTCGTCCATTTCGTATACTCGCGAGTGATTTTCGCATTTATGTGCTCTGCGACCTCAGTTGCGAGTGCTTTCGATTGTTTATCCGCACCTACGAGTTTCCAATCCTTGATTAAAATGACCTTAAACTCGTTGGTTGGCGTGAAGCTGCTCGACCAGTCGGGGATTTGGTCCGCAACATCTCGTACAAAATTTTCGACACGCATGCTTACATCGTCGTTAAGTCGCTCGCGTCCGTTTTCAACCCGTTGAAGCACCAAGCTGCAACGCTGCTGGGTTTCCTTGACTTGAGGCTGAATCGCGTCGTGACGTCGTTGAAGCTCGGCTGTTGATTCGGAAAGCATTGCCATTTGTGCTGGAATCGTTTCACCAATAGCCTTGTTAACTTCCAGCAGTAACTGACGCGCTGGCTGAAGCAGTTTTAGCTTTCCACGTGATTCAACAAGGAATCTGGCAAGTTTTGCTTCAAGTTCGAGTATGCCACTGTTCTGCAAAAGTTCTGTGTCTTTGTCGGTTCGCCCGTCGAGGGCATCCGCAGCTGACAAGAAGAAGATACCCTCGGTGCCAAGATTGGTCAGACCCTCCAGTCGCGAGCGACCGTAGTCGATGATCTGTTGTCGATCGCGCCGATGGACTTGATCGAAGCGATTGCACGCGAAGATTATGTCTTCGTGTCCGGACGCACGTAAGTTATCTTCGACGAACTCCATTTCCTTCTGACCCGCGAGTTGTAGGCAGGAAAGAACGAAAATGACCGCGTCAACTTTTGCAAGGTAGTCAGTGGTAACTCGAGTTCGCGTCCCATGCTCATTTAACCCAGGTGAGTCAATGATCTCAACGCTGTTCCGGCACAAGTCAATCGGCCAGAAAATTTCGACCAAACTAAAAGGGCTCTCGGAAACTGATTTTCCATGATCCTTGGCTGGGTCAGGTATTACGACATACTTCTCAATCTCATCAACTTGAATTTCAAGTGGTGGCACGTCGCCATCGAAACTGTCGATGTGTGCGCGTGCCTTGGCAGACAGATTTTCGGGCAAGTCTTCCGGTAGCGGACTGTGAAAGTGAACAATTGCCTTTTTATCTTCTCCGAACTTGATCTCGTTAATCACGGCTGTGCATGGAACCGCAAATGCCGGCAAGACCTCCTCACCTAACAGGGCATTGATCAGCGTGCTTTTTCCTTGCTTAAACTGGCCGACGATCAAAATCTTGAGCGAATCCGTTTCTAGCCGCTTGGAGATCCGTTCAGTGTTTTCGCCGGCGACATCCATACCAAGGGTTTCAAAGCTCCGGTGTGCTCGATTGATTATGTCTTGAAGCTTTTCACGCTTGTGATGGAAAGAAACGAACAATGGGTCGATTGAATTCATTGATTGGGTCCAGAGATTTGGTTGAGCTGGATGGCTAGCAGGGATTCCCGGCGAGGGCGGTTTTGGAGCTTGCTGGACGTTGGGGAGGATGGTTTTGCCACTTCGTCATCTTGAATCTGAAGCAGGTAAGCGTT
>JAYVSE010000429.1:0-14022 GCA_043775635.1 Planctomycetaceae bacterium
GAAGGCGCGGGCTTGACCTATGCGATCACCGGTGGTGCGGATGCTGATCGGTTCGCGATCAATAGCGCCACAGGTGTACTTACATTCAAAACCGCTCCCAATCGAGAAGACACCAGCCACAGCGACATTTTCAACGTTCGCATAACTGTCACCAATGCGAAGGCCAAGACAAGTTCGCAGAATCTCGTGGTCGCGGTCACCAATGTCAATGAAGCGCCACAGATTACAAGTAGTGCTGCATTCAAGGTTGCCAACATGCAGTTGATCGCTGGTGACTTGAAAGCGACAGATCCCGACGGCGAAGTCGAAGGTGCTGGCCTGACTTATCGTATTACAGGTGGAGCCGACCAAAATCTGTTCACCATCAATGCGAATACGGGTGTACTGTCGTTCAACACGGCACCGGACTTTGCCAATCCAGCCGATGCTGATCGCAACAATGTTTACTTGGTAAACGTCGTTGTGAAAGATGCTGCAAAACTGAGTGCGTCACAAAGTCTGAGCATCACGGTCACGAACCTTGTCACGGTGCAGGACGAAGATTTTGGCGATGCTCCTGCGGCGTATCCAGTAACGCTTGCCAAAAACGGTGCACGGCACGTCATCGGAACATTGAAACTTGGCACGGCGATCGATGCCGAACTCGATGGGACGCCAAGCGCAACTGCAACGGGTGACGGCAGCGACGACGATGGTGTGTTCTTTAACACGACGATCATCCGCAGTACGGTCGCAACCACATCAAGCGTGACGGTGCTCGCAACCGCCCCAGGCAAGCTCGATGGATGGATCGATTTCAATAACGATGGCGATTGGCTCGATGCCGGCGAACAGATTTTCACTTCGGTAAATGTTGTTGCTGGCAACAACTTGCTTAGCTTCACAATTCCAGCAAACGCCACCGTTGCCAGCACCGGATCACGGTTCCGGCTCAGTACTGCGGGTGCACTGGCACCGACCGGCCCAGCGCCCGATGGTGAAGTTGAAGATTATCTCGCCGCGCTCGTTGCTGGTTCGCCGACGGCGGTGCTTAACATCGATGTTCCTGGCGGAGATACGACGGTTGTTGTCGAAGGCGATTCGCTTGTAGTTAGAAAAGGTACGACCGTCGTTTCCAAGGTTCCGTTTGCGAACTTTGGCAGTTTGAACCTGGGTGGCACGTCGCTGGACGACATTTTGTCGCTGACCATTCTCGAAGCGCTGGCCACGAAGACGCTTGAATTTGACGGTGGATTGGGCAAGGACTTTTTAAGCCTTGTTGAAGCAGGCAGGACTCTGGATCTCACCGACGCCAAAATCACACTTCGCGACATCGAAGGCATCGATATCAGGGGTACTGGCGACAACAGGCTGGTGATCAGCGTTGACAAAGTGAAAGCCGCCTCAACCACAACCGACACGCTTGAAGTCGTTACCAATACTGGCGATTCGGTTGCCTTTGGGACAGCTTGGAAAGTTGAAACACCAAAGTTTATTAATGGCGTGTTTACTCACATCATCAGCGAAACGGCCGTCGGTGGCACCGGGCGAATCGAACTCCGCAATGATAAGCCGCTGACCAATCCGCTGACGCCATTTGACGTGGACCGCGACGGCAGCATTAAACCGCTGGATGCCTTGAAGATCATCAACGAGATTCGCCGCCGTGGCTCAGGTGCATTCTCGCTGCCAACCAACGATAACGAAATTAACCGGCTGTATTTTGACGTGAACGGGGATAGCCGCTTAACGGCCCAAGACGCGCTGCGGATCATCAACGCCATCGCCCGTCTAGCCCGCAACGGCAACACCGGCAGCGGTGAAGGCGAAGCGACAGCCGCAGTCGCGGAAGCGAAGCCAGTGGATTTGAATCTATTCAAATCTCAACAAGCGGCTCAGCGTCACGCTACGGACGTCGCGATCAACGAGATCGTTTTGCCCAAGATTTCAAGACCGATCGATCATCAAGCACCCGCACAAACAAGCGTCGCCGCGATCGACGACGTGATGGCTGGCTACGGTTCGGATGACAAACATGAAGAAAATGACGGTTTGCAATTGTTGTCGACACAACGCTAACGCTCAATCCGATTGAAAACGTAGAAGTAGAATGGGTAACGCTCCCATCAATCGTCAACTCCCAGTTCCGGCACTAGTGAATACCACAGCTCAACTTGAGATAACGACGTCGCGTCAGTTTACGAACTGGATGTCCGAACAAAAACTGAGCCTTGGGTTCACAACCTATCAGGCCGGCAAGCAGTTTTTGTTGGGTCTTCAATCTAATGGGCGTCTGTCCGTATTTGAACGAACGTTCAATCGCTGCCTTGGTCTTTGGAGCGACGGGCAGACTATGTGGATGTCATCGCTGTATCAATTGCTACGATTCGAAAATGTGCTGGCGCGAGGTCAGTCGGCGTCTGGCTATGACCGGCTGTCTGTTCCGCAGGTCGCGTATACGACAGGCGACTTGGACATCCACGATGTGGCCGTTGAGAAAAGTGGCCGAGTTGTATTTGTGAATACGCTGTTTGGTTGCTTGGCGACGATCAGCGATACGCACAGTTTCATTCCGCTGTGGAAGCCGCCGTTCATCAGCAAACTGGCGGCCGAGGATCGTTGTCATCTCAACGGATTGGCGCTTCAGCATGGCAAAGCAAAATACGTCACAGCGGTCAGCCAGTCGGATGTCGCTGACGGTTGGCGCGACCGGCGGCACGATGGTGGATGTGTGCTGGTGCATCGGCATCCATTTGCGGAAGTTGAATGACTCGCAAAGCCTCAGAAAAATCGCACATGACGAGAATTGCTTCCCGAAATTCACTTCGCCCTGCTTTGCTAGGTATCTTGGCCGAGCTAAGCTATCCAAACTGCGGAATCTGCAAAAATAGCAAGGTCAATCGTATGGCGCGTCCTCAAAAACGCTCGTCTCGTCAATCACAGCGATTAGCTCGCCGTCATTTTGAAATTCTTGAACCGCGGCTCATGCTCAAGTCAGATTGGCAAAATCCCTCGCGGCCACTCGATGTCAACAACGACACGCATGGTTTGGCGCGCGTTTTCTCCTAACAAATGAGAATTACATTCAAATGAAGCGTCGCAAGTATCGCGCATTTGCCGGTTTCGAGCAACTGGAAAGCCGGCGCCTGCTAACCTTCGTCACCGAGAGGATCTCCGACCTCGATTCGGTTGGGACTTTTGAATCGGGTTCGGAACCAATGACGCTCGCCAATTTGGGAGACTCAGTATATTCCTTGGTTGGGACATTATCGCAGGACGATTCGTTCGGTGTCGAGTTATGGAAGACCGACGGCGCTAAAACTGTTCTCGTGAAGCACATTTCTGACGCGTCGGCGCCAAGCCGCCTGACCGAAGTGGGAGGCACGCTATTCTTCTTTGCTGAGGTCTCTCATGCGGAGACGGATGAGAGCCATATTGAGCTTTGGAAGAGCAATGGTACGCTCGCGGGAACCGTCCTAGTCAAAATACTTCCTGGCAACGGGACCTTTCAGACGGACTCTCAGCCCTTCGTATTCCAAGGGCAATTGTTTTTCGAGTATTTTCGTGTTCTCTGGAGGAGCAATGGAACTTCGGCGGGTACGCAACCATTGCTGAGCTCGACTGGACTTGAACTTATAGCTTTCGATGGAAGTTACTCTCCATTCAGCAGTGTTAACGGATCATTGTATGTCGCGGCCAGTTCCCTCAAAGCAGGCACCAACGTCTTTGATGAGAATGGTTTGTGGTACAGCGACGGAACCAACTCTGGATTTACGTTGATCCCGGAACTCAATTCTGGGAAGCCTATCGATGTGAATGGCGTTGTTTACGTAGCGGACAACTCGTTACTTTGGCAAATCAGCGGTGGGACCGCGTCGTTAGTCCAGATCTTTCCTCACAAGGTATTATCCCAACTCACCAATCTCGACGGGACATTGCTGTTCTTCGCCAACGGCGGGAAACTTGGCTCCGATTTATGGAGTCTGAGCGCCGACGAGGGAATGCAGAATCTCGGCAACTTCTCCGGAGATTACAACCTGTTAGGCGAAGATTCGCTAATCATTGATGGCGTGCTCTACTTTACGGCTGACGATGGCCAACACGGCAACGAGTTGTGGAAGACCGATGGATTCTTTGAGGGCACTGAGCTTGTCCGCGACCTCAACCCCGGCGCGGACAGTTCGCATTTGGCGAACTTTACCGATTATGACGGCACGTTGATCTTTACGGCCGGACCAACAGGAACCGTCTTAAAAGACAAACTGTACTCGAGCGATGGCACCGCAACAGGAACGAAGCTCGTCGAAACCATCAATGGACCCGCCCTTTCGCATGTCCACTCGAACATCATCAAAGATCACGGCGCGCTCTATTTTGGCAACGGCGATGTCTGGCGGATGACGGAGCCCAAAGTAGTCAACATCATTACGCATGGACTGGGAAATGATCTGCCGATCGGGAATTCCACACTGCCATTAGTAGACGGTTTTTTGAATACCTGGTACGCGCTTAGAGACAAGCTCAATTACATTCCCACAACGGACAGTAAATTAGAGGGAAAGGTAGTGACTTATGTAGCGAATTGGGATTCTTCGACTGGCTGGGTCCCGGGCGCGCTTTCGAAGCTTGTTGGCATTTTCATGGCGGCCGTTTCTCAAGAGAAATTCGCCGCCGTTGCAAATGCCACTGCAAGTAAGCAATTGGAACTGGCAAAAATGAAGGCAAAGGAAGCTGCGTCAAAAATCAATAAGGATGTGATTAAGATTCTTGGCGATGCTCAGTTAAGTCAAAGTGGCGATCAGATCATTCACTTGATCGGCCATAGCCGTGGAGCGGCAGTGAACGCGCGGCTCGCGGAGCATTTGGTCAACGAAAAATACCACATCGACCAATTCACTTCTCTGGATGGATATGGGGAGGATTGGCCTGGAATCAGCAAAGACTTGGCGGATACGGATATTGTCGGGATTCTCGCCGGAATCTCGGGAATTGACCTCAGTTTCCGGGACAACTACCGAGTTGAGAAAGGTTTAGCGGAGGATTTCGTGACATCATTCGCGCCCTACTTAAACGCCGCCGCCACATATTTAAGCGGCGGCAACCCAGTGACTGGCATGTTCGCCACGTCCGTCGTGCAGCAAATAGTGGCGCGAATGTTTGATTGGCGAGCGCCAGACCGCGCCGGTTTCGGCAACCAGACTCTTACCGGTTATGAACCACCGCCTGACGTCGTTCCAGCGGGTTTTAACACGAACGTGGCCAGCGTACACACAAACATTACCCAGCTTTATCTCAACTCCGGATCCGAATCTATTCCTGTACACAATCGCTACTTATGGGACAACTACTTGGGGCGGCACCGCGACGACCCTGCCACGGCCAGCGCCGCTGCCCTGCGATCGGACGAAGAGTTGTATGGCGATGCGAGAACGCTGGCGAATGCATTGGGCGAAGAACTGGGCGAGGCAGGGGGCGAGGAAAGCCGTGGTCAATTCTTGGGTGGCGAATTCGATTCGCTGGCGGTATTGGTCGCCGATGCGATGGCGTTAACGGTGCCGCCGGAGCTCGATGATCCGGGAATACAAACCTGGCTCGGAATCGCACAGAATCCCGTCCTTGCACTCGCGACGTATTGGAATGTAGTAGGTGATGCGGAATTGGCTGAGCGCAGTGGTAATGCGGTTATGGAACTGAGGCAAACTGCGCTCGGCACTTCAATTTCGCAGACGCCGCTGATTGACGCAGGTGCCGCGTCGATCGTGCTGGACGTGGAAACAATTGCTGCCGGCGCAGGAGATGTGCTTGAAGTATTGTTCGGCGACCGCGTGATCGGTTCGCTGGACCTCCGTGGTCCGCGGGCAACCGGACTGTGGCAGGTCGGCCTACCAATTGATCTTGTGCCTTCGGCTGGCGATTTGCCCAGCACGGATGCCGTAACGTTTCGCCTGGCAGGTCCGGCAGTGACGCCCGCGATCGTGCATCTGGATAATATCTATGTGAACTACAACCCGGAATTCACGGGCGTGACTACCGACTTGGTATATCGAGAGTTTGGTGCCTTGGTTCCGCTCGTGCCGCAGCAAGTGATTGAGGACGACATGCCCAATGGCGCAAATTTTGACATGGGTTCGATCAGGGTATTGTTGGAAACCGGTACTTTCGGCGCTGGCGAGCAGATTGTCGTTCGCAACGAAGGAAACGGGGCGGGACAGGTCGGGAAAGTCGGCTCGAATGTCACCTATGGCGGGATCTTGATTGGCACGTGGCAAGGTGGAACCGGAACCGCCCCTCTTGAAGTTTCCTTGAACGAGAATTCGTCGCTTGAGGCGGTACAGGCGCTCCTTCACAATCTGGCTTACCGAACGCCTAATTCAATTCCTGTGGACTCATTACGAACGGTGTCGATCAGGATTTCGGACGGAGATGGAGGAGAATCAAAATCAATTTCCGTTTCCATTGTGAACGTACCCGAAGCGGACGTCTTCGAGGGTACGTCACCGGTTGCTGATGGTGGTACAGTTGCCTTTGGCTTGAGTCCGTTCGGTAGCCCTGCCGTGATCAAGACATTGACCGTGAAGAACACTGGCGTGGCACCCTTGACCATGAGCTCCGCGACACTGACTGGTGCAGGATTTACGATCGTGACTAACGTTCCAACGACGTTGGCGGCTGGCGCATCAACAAGTCTGGTGGTTCGACTAGACACGACAGTGGCTGGCATTAAGTCGGCAGTGCTCTCGTTTGCCAACAACGATAGCAACGAGAATCCCTATAACTTTACGCTCACAGGCACCGTCACTGTTCCCGAAGTCGATGTCTTGAACGGCGTCACCGCTGTTCCTGATGGCACGGGCGTGGTCGCCTTTGGCAATGCACCGCTAGGCAGCGCGGCCCTCACGAAAACGTTAACGGTCAAGAACACAGGTGCCGCACCGCTGACCATGAGTGCGGCGACATTGTCCGGTGCGGGCTTCACGATTCTAACCAATGTACCAGCAAGTCTTGCAGCGGGCGCATCCGCGAACCTCGTAATTCGTTTCGATACCGCCGTTGTCGGTCCTAAGTCGGCGGTACTCTCGTTTGCCAATAACGACAGCAACGAGAATCCCTATAACTTTACTCTCACCGGCACGGTGACCGTCGATTCAGTGGGCTTCACTCTTGTCGAGAGCGGCGGTAATACGATTGTAAATGAAACCGGCAGCAGCGATTCGTTTACCATCGTTTTGACCAAACAACCGACGTCGAACGTGGTAATCAAAGTGACGAGTGGCGATACAGGCGAAGCGACCGTTAATAAATCGGCACTGACGTTCACAGCTCAGAATTTCAATTTGGCGCAGACTATTACCGTTACTGGAGTCGACGATGCTAATCTGGATCACGACCAACAAACGTTGATCACAATCTCGATCGATGACGCAAACTCGGACGATGCATTTGACCAACTCGCTGATCAATCCGTTTTGGTAACCACGATCGATGACGAATCAACGGCACTCGACTTTGGCGATGCACCTACTGTGTATCCGGTGACGTTGGCCAACAACGGTGCACGACACACGGCCGGAGTTCTGATTCTCGGCGGTCAAATCGACGCCGAGGCCGATGGTCAACCGACGACAGCAGCCAATGGCGATGGCGCTGATGACGATGGCGTATTTGTGATCGCGTCGATTATCTCTTCGGCAACAGGCACTTCGACCTCTAGCTTCTCCGTGATTGCATCAGGTACGGGGAAAATTGATGGCTTCATCGACTTCAATAAAGACGGCGATTGGAACGATGATGGTGAAAAAATATTTAAATCTGTACCAGTCGTCGCGGGTGCCAATTTACTTAGTTACACGGTTCCCTCCGGTGCAACCGCAGGCAGCACTGGAGCACAATTCCGGCTCAGCACCGCAGGCGGTTTGTCCTCGACCGGTGCGGCTGCGGATGGCGAAGTCGAAGATTATTTGGTGACGATTGTCACGGCGTCGCCCTCGGCTGTGCTCGATATTGACGTGCCTGCCGGTGATGTGAACGTCGTTGTCGAAGGCAGCAACTTGGTTGTGCGTAAAGGCTCGACCGTGTTGTTCCAAGCTCCTTTCGCCAGCTTTGGAACGCTGAATTTGTCCGGATCGTCGATTGATGACATCTTGTCACTGGCGATTCTGCAGGCGCTCGGTACAGACGTGCTGAAGTTCGATGGAGGTGCGGGCCATGACATCTTAAAACTTGTCGAAGCGGGGCGAACGCTCGATTTGACGAACCCCAAAGTTTCAGTGCGTGACATCGAAGGGATCGATATCACTGGCACTGGCGATAACAAGTTGATCCTCAATGTCGATCAAGTCAAAGCGGCGTCAACCACAACCGACACGCTGGAAGTCGTTGCCAACACTGGTGATTCGGTTGCATTCGGAACGGGTTGGAAAGTTGAAACACCGAGGTTCATTAATGGTGTGTTTACTCACATCATCAGCGAAACGACCGTCGGTGGCACTGGGCGAATCGAACTCCACAATGATAAGCTGCTGACCAATCCGTTGACGCCATTTGATGTGGACCGCGACGGCAGCATTAAACCGCTGGATGCTTTGAAGATCATCAACGAGATTCGCCGCCGTGGCTCAGGTGCATTCTCGCTGCCAACCAACGATAACGAAATTAACCGGTTGTATTTTGACGTGAACGGTGATAGCCGCTTAACGCCCTTAGACGCGCTGCGGATCATCAACGCCATCGCCCGTCTTGCCCGCAACGGCAACACCGGCAGCGGTGAAGGCGAAGCGACAGCCGCAGTCGCGGCGGCGCAGCCAGTAGATTTAAATCTATTTAAACCTCAACAAGCGACGCAGCGTCACGCAACGGACGTCGCGATCAACGAGATCGTGTTGCTCAAGGTTTCACCACCGATCGATCATCAAGCACCCGCACCGGCAAGCGTTGCCGCGATCGACGATGTGATGGCTGGCTATGGTTCGGATGACAAGCGTGAAGACACTGACGGTTTGCAATTGCTATCGACAAATTGATGGGGAATCACAATGAATGTGAATTGGCATCGTTTATTCGGTCTGGTTCTGTGTGACCTGTTTGCCGGATCACCGTGGATTGTCGAGTTGGAGAAGGATCTGTCCCTCAAACAACAGTTCCTTGATGTTGTCATCATGCGGCGTGGGCCGGGCGAGTTTTCTGGAAAATTGCCGGATGGGTTGGACAATTTGGCCGACCATAATCTGCTGAGCTATAAGTCACTGCACGAACCGCTGGACGACTGGTCGCTCAAGGAATTGACGGGGCACTATGTGAACTATCGAAAACAGGTGACGCTTGCTTCCGGGGAAATGTCCCCCGAATCGGCGTTTCGACTCTTCGGAATTAGCACTCGTTATCCGCAGAAATTGGCTGGACAGATACCATTGGAGGAACGGCAGCCTGGAGTGTACGAAGTGAAGCGAGGCACGGATCAAATCCGAGTGATCGTCTTGACCGAGATCTCTCGTGAAACGCATAATAGCGTATGGCATTTGTTCAGCACAAACCCCGAAACGATCCGCTTTGGTGCAGAACACCATCGACCGCATACGTCCGACACGAGTACCATTCTTAGCCAGTTATTTGAAACCTACCGAATGGAGGGTTTTCCCATGCCATACACGATGGAAGATTTTCGTCGAGATTTTACGCGAGAGCATTTAACGCTGCTCACTCCCGATGAACGATTGAAGGGACTGGCTCCTGACGAACGATTGAAGGGACTGGCTGCTGATGAATTAGCTAAACGCTTAAAACCTGAGGAGCGCTTGAAGGGGCTTGCTCCTGAGCAGAGACTGATTGGGCTTACCGCAGAAGAGCGGAAGTTGCTGCTGGAAGGGCTGAAACAGGCCGAAGGTGAAGGGTAGCGAGAAATACTAAACGAAGCTTAGCGAGAAATACTAGGCAGTCTGTTTGGCGTCACGAATTGAAAACCGCTTATCTGCGTCAAGTATCAAATGCCTCTTCGTCGTGCCTGGCTCGATGACGACGTGTCGTTCGACCGTCTCGCCTGGATTGCAAAGTCGCGTCGCACGTCAATTCGCACTGTGCCCGTCGAGCGCCTTTGCTCATCAAAAGCTGACGGTTTGCGCACCTGCGAAGTTCCGGGTCGATCCCAGAGGTCTCCTCAGCGAACCATTGCAGCAAACTGGCGCGAGCCAAAACTGATGACGATTTTTGTTCATGACGAACAGGGCAAAATGCGCAAGGCAACCAAAGCGACAATTGACGGCACACTACTCGGGCCCGATGCAATTGCTAAAATCGTGGCGATGCACCTTCATCGGCTTGCCGCCGCCCAGGCACTGAGCGTAACGTTCGTTGCTGATGGTGCGCCTTCGATCTGGAACCGGATCGATCGCATCATCGACATGACCCAGCAGATCACAATGTTTTTGTGTATACTTTTCTGAAATGCACCCTGCTATGATGCAAGCGCCACGAACCTCTAGAAGTAGCGGCTTAGGAGTTTAGTCAACCATGAGAATTCTACGCAGAAGACAGACGCATCGCGTTGCATCACATTTCTTGCTCAAGAGAAGTAAGCGAAAAAACGTCGTCCGTGGACTTGAGCTACTCGAGGAACGCGCGATGCTTGCAACGATTCCCGGCGAACGAAAAAAGCCCGTGTTTTACCGGGTGAGATTTTGCTAGCATCTCGCGATGTTTTCTACGTATCAATTTACGTAAAGGACTTCATATCAAGCACTTGCGTAATTTGTAGTGTCGAACTCACCGGGGACGCCAGCTGACGATGGCGTGTCCGTGATTGCGTCGATTATCTCGACGGCGACCGGTACGACGACCTCCAGCTTGACGGTAGTCGCTTCGGCGGCCGGCAAGCTCGATGGCTTTATCGATTTCAATCAAGACGGCGATTGGCTGGACGCTGGTGAACAAATCTTTGCGTCGACAAGCATTGTCGCGGGTAATAATCTAGTCAGCTCTGTCGTTCCACCCAATTCTACTAGCGGTAGTACCGGTGCAAGATTTCGTCTCAGCACCGCTGGCGCGCTGTTGCCGACCGGGGCGGCTGCCGACGGTGAAGTTGAAGATTATCTCGCTGCTGTCGTCACGGGCTCCACTTCTGCATTGCTTCACATCGAAGTTCCAGGTGGCAATTCGAAAGTTGCCGTCGAGGGCGATAGCATGGTTGTTCGAAAAGGCACGACGACAATCTCCAAAGTACCATTCGCAGACTTTGGCAGCATAGGCATTAACGGTTCAAAACTTAATGATATTTTCCAACTCACGATTCTCGAATCGGTTGCGACAAAGACACTTGAGTTCGATGGCGGACTCGGTAAGGATTTCTTGGAACTTGTCGAAGCGGGTAAGACGCTGGATCTCACCAACGCAAAAATCACACTTCGCGACATCGAAGGTATCGATCTCAGGGGTACCGGTGACAATAGGCTGGTGATCAGCATTGACAAAGTGAAAGCGGCATCAACCACGACCGACACGCTTGAAGTCGTTGCCAATACTGGCGATTCGGTTGCATTCGGAACCGGTTGGAAAGTTGAAACACCAAGGTTTATTAATGGTGTATTTACTCACGTCATCAGCGAAACGGCAGTCGGTGGCACTGGGCGAATCGAACTCCACAATGACAAGCCGGCGACCAATCCGCTGACGCCATTTGATGTGGACCTCGACGGCGGCATTAAACCGCTGGATGCTTTGAAGATCATCAACGAGATTCGCCGCCGTGGCTCAGGTCCATTCTCGCTGCCAACCAACGATAACGAAATTAGCCGGTTGTATTTTGACGTGAACGGTGATAGCCGCTTAACGGCCCAAGACGCGCTGCGGATCATCAACGCCATCGCCCGTCTTGCCCGCAACGGCAACACCGGCAGTGGTGAAGGGGAAGCGACGGCCGCGCCGGCGAAAGCGGAAGCGGTAGCGAAGCCGTTAGATTTGAATCTATTCAAATCTCAACAAGTGGCTCCGCGTCACGCAACGGACGTCGGGATCAACGAGATCGTTTTGCCCAAGATTTCACGAACAATCGATCATCAAGCAACCGCACAAGCAAGCGTCGCCGCAATCGACGATGTGATGGCTGGCTATGGTTCGGATGACAAACGTCAAGAAAATGACGGTTTGCAATTGTTGTCGACGCGACGCTAACGCCTGATTCCTATTGAAAATGTAGAACAATTGTCCCCATTGTTTTCCGAGCAATGGGACAAAGGACTAGCTGCAAGGCGATTCCCGTTATTCTATGCCGCTATTTCTGCCGACACACGCGAGGCAGCTCACCGCGAATCATCGCTCGTCGTACTCTCGGTGCCACTCTTCAATTACCCGAACTGTCGCAGTGAGATAAGCAAACCAAGTCGATAGCTTCGCCCGTATCGCCTCTGTCAACCCCTAAAGATAGGCTCTGTCCCTTTGTTTTCCTTCAAATAGAATGCTGATGTTGTTGCGACTTGGGATGATCGTGAGGTCGCCTGACGTTGGTTGATGCTCTGCCCTCACCGACGCTCAGCAGATGCCGCCGACAGTGGATTGGAATACACTATCGCCCGTAGCGTCACGATGTTGCACCAAGCTATTGGTGACATGATCAGGGCATCGGAGACGAAAGCGCGAGTATCGCCATCGGTCGTGCGACTCAGTTCCCCGGCGCTGTTGAAGAGTTGTTTGACGTTCTTGGTCGATCCGGGCGAGAACCGCCGTGCCATCGCCAAAGCTTCGATCATTAACGATTCCAGTCCCAATTTGCCGTAGCGGCCATACGCTGCCAGCTTCGGTGCGTCCGATTGTTCCAACCCGCCGTAGAATTCACGAACATCGTCTACGACATCGTCACGCCGATCAGATGCGTAACGCCGCCGGCGAACTGCCGCCGAGTCTCGCCCACGATGCGTGAACAACGGCTCGCAATATTTTCGGGTGTCTGTTTGCCAAGTGCCAGAAATTCGGCTCGCAACCGGGCACCGAACAAGCAGTCACTGATGACGACCTTGAGTGCTGACTCTCTTTGGCTACTCTCGGTCAGTGACAACAGAATGAGTGCATCGGCCTTGAGCAGCCCACCGAGTTTCAAACTCGTTGCAGCCTCGCCCCCCTGCATCGAACCGAGTTCCAACTCTTGCAAGGCCGCAGCCAATTGATCACGTTCCACCAAGTAACAACCGTCGGCCGAGAGTTGTGCGGCAAGCAAGTCGGCGATGCCCGTTTGCTGAACTTGCGGGTCGGAAACGATCGCCGTTGAAGGTAAACTCTGGCGCATCGCTATGCTGGCCGCTGGCAGCCGCACAAACGAGTAACAGGAGAATCGACACGGTTGATCTCATCGTCAAACCTTCAGTCTTGCGTAGTGAAAGTCGTATTGTCCCAAACATCACACGGTTGAGGAGCTAGTTCTTGCTCTCCATCTTTTCGGGCTTGGTTCCGTTATCTGATGATAACTACTTCGGCAGAATGCGTGCGGCCAAATTGGCGGCGATCTACTGCTTTCAGTTCCAGCCGAGCTTTGATCGAAATCAAGTTGCCGATCGACATACCCCTCAGCCTTACTGCGATGATTGAAAATCTCGAATGCAACCCCGGGAATGTTCATGGATCAGCGGCTCAATGATAATAATAACATTAAAACACACGATCATTTCCCGCCTGACGTCGTGGAAAGACGCAAGCTCCCTTGACGCTCATCGCAAAGCCGCGAGCGACACTCGCGCCCATCCGCCTTGCGGATGCAACTCTTGTCGTGATTTACGGTCAATCTCAGTCGCTCGCGCAGGAAACGCTCGACGCTCGCATACACACGCTGTGCGGCCACGGATCATTCAACACTGTCATCGCCCGAGCGCAACCGATCGCAGATGATGCAGGCAATTTAGTTGGAATCTCTGGCGTCGTGATCGACATCTCTGTTCAAGCCAAAGAGATTGAGACGCTAAGGCAGCAACTGAATTAAAGTTAATAAAGGACCGGCGCAGGATTTACTGTCTGCAGTGTCGCCTTTCGCTCCGCGAAAGAACGCTCTTTCGCGGAGCGAAAGGCGAC
>JAYVSE010000430.1:0-13999 GCA_043775635.1 Planctomycetaceae bacterium
TGCGTAAGCGAGGGACCACTGCGATCCCTCGCTTACGCATTCGGGTTATGATTTGCACGCTAAAATTCAAAACACAACTAAATCAACGGCCCGCTAGCGGAAGTTTCGGCTTTGGCCCTAAAGGAATGGGTCGACGCAGCTTTCTGGTAGTAGGGCCAGAACCGAACGATCCGCTGGGCGAGCCAGCGGGATTTGTTCCATTGCGCTAACCCTCGTGCCGATAGATCGTAACACCTAATGGTGCCATGTCGACAACGATGCTGTCAGGCCGTCCGTGGTGACCATGTCCGGTCGTGCCTCGACCTGGATAGTTGCCTATGTTCGAGCCGCCATAGGAAACGCTGTCGCTGTTGAAAATCTCTTTCCAGAAGCCGCCGAATGGAACACCGACGCGATAGCCGTGACGGACAACGGGCGTGAAATTGCAGCAGACCAGCAGCGGCGCGGCATGAGGAGCTTTCCGCATGTAAACAAGGATGCTGTCCTTATCGTTCATGCAATCGATCCATTCGAAACCCTCGTGCGTAAAATCGGCAGCATGCAGCGCCGGTTGTTCAATCACGATCTTGTTGAGATCCGCAACAAGTTGCTGGACGCCGCGATGCGTTTCAAAATCGAGCAACTCCCAGTGAGGTCCACGGTCGTGATTCCATTCGTCCCACATCGCAAGCTCGCCGCCCATGAACAGCAGCTTTTTACCGGGATGCGTCCACATGTACGAATATAGCAATCGCAAGTTTGCAAATTTTTGCCACATGTCACCGGGCATTTGCGACAGCAATGAGCCCTTGCCATGAACCACTTCGTCATGCGAAAGCGGCAATGTAAAGTTTTCGGTGAACGCATAGATCAAGCTGAACGTCAGCTCATTATGATGGAACTGGCGATGGACCGGCTCATGACGCATGTAACGCAGTGAATCATTCATCCAGCCCATGTTCCACTTGAACGTGAAACCAAGTCCGCCATCGTAAATTGGCTTGGAGACGCCTGGCCATGCGGTTGATTCTTCCGCAATCGTCACGGCACCAGGGAATTTTTCATGCACAACGGTATTGAATTCCCGGAGGAAATTCATCGCTTCAAGGTTCTCGCGTCCACCGTATTGATTTGGTACCCATTGACCGCTTTCGCGGCTATAGTCGAGATACAACATCGACGCGACCGCATCGACGCGAAGACCATCGATGTGATACTTGTCGAGCCAAAAGAGAGCATTGGCAACGAGGAAGTTACGGACTTCGTTGCGTCCATAATTGAAGATCAACGTGCCCCAGTCAGGATGCTCGCCCTGACGAGGATCCGCATGTTCATATAGCGCCGAGCCATCGAATTGACGTAATCCATGGTTGTCTTTGGGGAAGTGTGCTGGTACCCAGTCGATCAAAACGCCGATGCCGTGCTGGTGCAAGTGGTCGACGAAATACATGAAGTCAGCAGGTGAGCCATGTCGGCTGGTTGGTGCGAAGTAACCGACGGCTTGGTATCCCCATGAACCGCTGAAAGGATGCTCATTGATCGGCATCAATTCAACGTGAGTAAAATTCATTCGGTGACAATAATCCGCCAGACGGTGCGCAAGATCACGGTACCCGAGCCAACCGTGCACTCGCCCCGGTCCTTTTTGCCAACTTCCCAGGTGAACCTCGTAAACGTTCATGGGCAGCAGTTGTGGATTGCTCGCCGCGCGTCGAGCGAGCCAATCGTTGTCATTCCAATGATGCTCGCCAAGATCAGCAACGATCGACGCCGTTAGCGGTGGAAGTTCTGCTGCGAACCCAAGCGGATCGCACTTGTCGACCCATTCGCCTTGTTCAGTCAGCAACCGATATTTATACTTATCGCCTACTTTGGCTTGCGGGACAAACAGTTCCCAAATCCCGAGATGATCGTGCGAGCGAGCGGTCTGTGATCGACCATCCCATCCATTGAAATCACCGACCACTTGGACAGTCCGTGCGTTAGGAGCCCAAACGGCAAAGTTGATACCAGACTGGCCATCAACCGTTCGCGGATGGGCACCGAGTCGAGCGTAAAGTTCATGATCGCGACCTTCGCCGAAAAGGTAACGGTCTAAGTCACTAAATACAGAAGGTGCTGCGTAGGGATCTTGCATCAAAGTTGTCTTACCTGAGGAATCAGTCATCTCAATACTATATGCGGAAGCGTCGCGTTGTAATCGACCGTCGGCCTCGGCAAGAAGAAAGTTTGAGGTCTCAGGCCGAATACTGGAAGTCGGGATAATCGCCTCAAAAAATCCCGCTGGGTGCAATCGTCTCATCGGACGACGAGCCCCTGCGTGAGAATCAACCACCCAAGCAGCCGCTGCTTGGGGGAGGAAACTACGCACGGCAATGGCTGTTTCACCTTGGTAATCGATTCGATGGGGTCCCAGCAGCTCGCCTGGATTTTCATAGGTGCCGTCGATAAGTCGACCAATACTTGATAAAAGCAACTGAGTTTGCATGACGAATTCCAGGGGAAAAAAATTGCAAATATATTTGGTTTCGGCCTGAAACCAGTTAGGCCTCTGGATTCAGGCATTTCCATTGCTGCCGACACATTAAAGGGATCGGCAGCGGCCTATTCTTTGAAAAACCAACGGACTAGTCTCCGGCAAGATCAGCGGCTCGATAACGCCCGCGTCGCGTTACGATCGGTGCAGCATCACAATTTCCAGCCAACCAACGTCGCAGGCCATCTCGCTGGCCCACCATTGCCGAGCTCGAACTCGCTGCACCGGAAACTGGCGTTGGATGCGGGTGATCAAAACGCACTTTCGGCGACTCTACAGTGGCTGACTTTGGTTCCGCAAACGACGCGAACCGGCTGTCGCCCGTCGACACTCTGGTCGTTTGCAGCAGCGATGCAGTCACGCAGTGGATTCCAAGGGTGCGATCGATTCTGCGCCAAAGATCTGCGTTTTGCACCGGTATCTTGCGGCCAAACTGTTCCCAAACGAAATCGTTTTCACGCCAACGCGGCAACGATCGATCAAGCGAGCGAATCAAATATCGGTTATTACTAATCAGCGAGACGAGACCCCGGCCATCAATCGACTCAAGGCCGCGGACGGCCGCGAGCAGCGACAACCGATTCAAGTCGCCATCGTCTTCGCACTCGGCGTCAAGCAGCGGCTCACCTGAAAGCGACTCAAGTGAAAAACACCATGTGCCCCGGTTGATCGCAACGGAACGAGCATGGCAGACGAGGAGGTACTGACGCAACTCAGCCGTGGATTGCGTCTCCACTGATTTGGGTCCATCAGCGGCAGGACTGACAGGATTGAGCAAATGAATCGGCGGTACGGTAGGGTTGCCTGGCATCAGGCCCCAGCCCGTTTCTGGCGAAAGATTGGCGATCACGGACGACTCCACAGCGAGTTCAGATCGGAAGATGTGGTTTGGTCTAATCCATGACCCATGTGCGAGCAACTTTACCCGCTAAAACTTGCCAATCGACAAATCCACCGCCAGAAAGTTAATCCGTTCAATAGAAATTCCTTCGCGGACCGAACTCTTCATTGACAATCGATTCCACCGATAGATTCGGATCGATAGCAATTTGAATGTAACGCGTTAGAAACGTAGTTTGACTATACGAAGTCCACGCCATTCGGCCTTATGCCGAATGGCGTGGACTTCGTGAAAATGCGAAGCATTTTGTTAGCGGTGCGGCGCAAGCCGCCCGGTGTTTCGCGGTGTTTTTCGAATCGGCACCGGACGGCTCGCGCTTTGCCGCTCACTTACTGGGCGCTGTCCAATTAAGCATCGTGCAGTAAATAAGTGTCGCCTTTCGCTCCGTGAAAGATGACAATGAAAGACCGCACGATGCTAAACGCAATCGCAAAAAGCGTTTGTGCTTGCGGGTTATCGTCGTCGGTTCATGATGCCGTGAACGGTCGACAGGACGAGAGCCAGCATGAGTGGTGATGCGTAGGTGAATAATAAGAAAATCAAATGTGAACGCCGATCAGACTTGCGATCACCGAAGGCTGAAGAGCCAAATAAGAGAGATAGTTCATCCTGAATCGCTTCGATTCGGGTGGCGTAAAAAAGCGCGATCGACATCATCGTAAAGACCAACATTGCCAACATCATTGCAGCTAGGCTGATTTGCCGGTGTGGCTTCGCTGCACTTCTCAGTTTAATTTGTTCTTCGGTCGTGTTCATATTGGTCTCATTATGGCGATACGCTGCCGCCGAAGCCAACCCTACGCGATGACGCTATTTTTTGGTATCATTAAAGGCGAAAGGAATACGTGTCCCTGTCCCCGCAAAGCCGGGTGGAATGGCGTGGACTTAAGCAATCTGAGTGAACCGTAGGCGCTAGTCTTGGGCCTTACAAGGCTTTAACGGACGCGATACCCGCGGCTAGCCGCTTGTTGATTTAGTAACCCGCTGCGTAAGCGAGGGGCCACTGCGATCCCTCGCTTACGCATTCGGGTTATGATTTGCACGCTAAAATTCGAAACACAACAAAATCAATAGGCCACTAGCGTGGTCGGCTCACTAAGTCCACGCCATTGAATGCCGGGAGTGAGGGGAGCGAGAATGAGGTGCGGTCTGTGCGATCCAAATTGACATTTTCATCAGACTCCGCTTGTCGAACCAATTTTGACTTTCCCTACGAGCGGTTGACTTTGTCCGATCCATTGTCGTTGCGTTTTTTGAGTTCAACATTGAAAACTATATTTTTCAGTACTTGCTCTGCGATCGTTTTGCTAACTTGCACTGCATGTTCGGAGCGAAAGGGTACCGGATCGATCAGTCGTTCGGCGGTCGCGAGTCAGGCCGAAGCGAGTCCAAAAAGCAATGCTGCTGCTCCCGCAGTGGTCATTGCGAAGCGCGAAGGCGACTCCACTCTTGTCGCCCCAGAAGCTGGGAAGGTGAAGAAAGAGACGACGGTGCCGACCGACGGAATTCGGCGATTTAATCTGATGTCTTGGAATCTCGAATGGTTTTTCGACAACGAGGTCGGCGACAATTACAGCAAATTGGCGAAGGAACAAACAGCAGCAAGCCGGGCGCGATGGGACTGGAAACGTGACGCGGTCGCGAAGTCGCTCTGTCGCGTTCAACCATCCGTTGTGGCGTTCCAAGAGATTGAGAACAAACGAGTATTGTGGTACCTGTCGCGGGCGTTAGCGCGAGACCGTGATCTTGAATACCACGAAATCTGTTCCGAAGGGGACGATGTTTTTACTGAGCAGGACGTCGGTTTCATTTATCGATCGGTTTCTAAGGCGGACGCCGCTGCAAGCGGCATGTGTGTTATCGAGCCAATTCTTGTCTCAACCTTTGGCCGCACCGCTGCGATGCGTGACGATGATAACCTTGCTGAAGTCAGCAAGCATTTAGCGGTTGAATATGAGCTTAGCAGCGGCGATGAAACCGAACGAGTGACAATCGTTACCGTGCATTTGAGAGCAAAAGAAGAAGCCGTTGGTGTGCGAATAAAACAGGCACGCACCGTTCATGCTTGGCTTGCACAAAAAATTCGCGCCGGAGAAAACGTCATCGTGCTAGGTGATTTCAATACCGAGGAAAAGCAGGTTCCGGCATTAGCAGGCAGCGATATGTATGCGGCCTGCGGCCTCGAAACGCCCGAAACCAATGATGACTTGATCGACTTGCATGGCCGATTACCGCAGAAAGAACGGCAAACACATTTGCTCACTGACAAATCTTTTGATCGCATCCTAGTTTCGCCATCACTTTTAGATGACGCTCCAGAAAAGGTTGATTTATCGTTCGAGAAAATCGAGCGTCTTCAAGATTTGTCCGTGAACGGAACCGTCGACGTTCCTGACGATCACTGGAACAAATATTGGGAACTGGATGATGCAAATCGCGACATCAGCGATCATTGGCCGATCATGGCGACTTTTCAATTCAAGTAATGAAGTGCAAAACAATTCACCATTCAAAATTATGAACGAACCAGAATCACAGCCTGAACCAATATCTCCTTCTACGCAATCGACCATCTGCCTTGACGATTACTTGAAAGCCTGTGGTATCGTAGAAACGGGTGGACAGGCAAAGATCGTTATCCAAACCGGACGCGTTCGGCTCAACGGTGTCGTCGAAACGCGTAGACGCAAAAAATTGGTGGCCGGCGACGTCCTGCATGTTGACGACATGGAATTCGTTATCGAAGAAGACTGAGTCTAGTCTATTTTTTACTAATCGCTGCCGCTAACTCCATTGTGAATTGCACCGAGCCCCGCTGACTTGCGTGCCGTATGTCATCAAACATCGCGGGATCTTGTTGCAAATCAAACGAAAAATAGACCTTTGACAATGAGTCGATTTTAGGCCGAATAGCATTATCGCTAACGACTATCAGATCTTGCCGTTCATGTTCACGCGAGTTAATTTCGACCTCAAAAATCGGCGGCTTAACCAGTATCACTTTCATTCCGGCGTCCTGTGCGGAATCAAGAATTGATAACAGTGCTTTTACTGCCGCTGGATCGATCGCCGTCGTAGCGGCATCGTGACGACAAGCTTGTTGTTGCCGGAGTGTCGCTAACAACGCTGGCTGATCAGAATAAAGTGAGGGTGCAGTGGCGTCGAACGGTAGCCCCTTTGCAAGTCCAACCCAATCTTGCCAACCGATTTTTGAACTGAACTCAGCGAACGCATACATCGGGATCCATTTCCACAGCATTGCTTTGGGCTTGCCACTGTATTCATTCAAATGCCGGCTAATCAGCTCATTGTCCAAATGTGGCGCGTAACGATCCGCGCGCAACGGAACTGGCAATGTACCAACGCACAACGAAGTCTCGTGCAGCTCGAGAAGAAGTATTTTCGATCGATGGCGACTCAGGTAAAGTTCCCAGATCAACGCTTGTTCTTGTAAGCCTTGCCCGCCAACGGCAAGTTGAATCGCATCGCCGCCGATCAGATCAGAAAGTTGCCGTACGGAAACGGCGTTGGCGATCATCGATGAGCCCAGCACAGCAACGTGATCAGTTCGAGGAGGCTCGTGGAGGAGAAAATTGACACGCGTCGCTGGGTTACGCTGCGCTGCATAGCGGAGCACTGCATCGTTCAAATACAGGGCGACAAACGTCGTCACCATGAGCAATATGTATCGCAAGTACGGTCGATCGAAGGTTCGTTTGATCGATGTCAAGGTTTGAAATCCAAAGGTAAAGAATCAAAAAACGCGATGATTTTGTTCATCCGCAAGTTTATCACGATTCTGAAGCCACGGTTCAACGAGTGAGGCAAAAAACTAAATCAGCGTCTGTGTGAGGGCGCAAAGAGTAGAATGGGGGACGGGAGAGATACAAGAGTGCAACCCACACGACCGGCATCAATGGACGTCGTAAGAAGTCGAGATTCAGCATCCAACGAGTTGCCAATCAGCGACTGTGGGCCGTACACTGCAGTCTGACGAGTCCGCGAGGCGAACTATCCGCATAAGCTCGAAACCAAGACCCGAAGGCCAAGCGCCTCAGTTCCACGCACAATCAATCTCTCCGAGTGCAGAGGGATTGGTTGATATTCGTTCTGCCGACATACGTATGAATCCTTACACCTCAAGAGCACTACGGTCCTTGACTGCTATTGCCGTCGCCATCGCTCTATACGTCACATCCCGTTGGGTTCCTGGGAATTCAGCGAGTTCCATTCCATATGAATGGAGCGCTGGTTACATTGACGACGGTGGACAATCTAAAGAACGTTATTTCATAACGACGATTCAGCGCCAGAACAGTCTCCCTTGGCTAATTGTCGCGCAGCAATTTTCGATCCATTCAGAACTCAGACCATTCAAGACAAGCATGAGTTCCGCGACAGCCGCCGTTGAAGTGAATGGAACCGAGTACAATGAAATTGCGGGGCAGACAATAGTGGTTCTTGATACCGAGCAGAAACTGCTGTCGCGGCACGTGTCACGCGATCAAACACCCGCAATTGCATTGCTACAACGCAATTTCGATGATGTGCGCCTCGCAGATTTTGCGTCAATACTCCCAGAACAGCAAAGCAGCGAACGAACCAATCCACCTCAGCCGCGAAATGAGGTTCATTGACGTGGTCGGTCGTTCGTCACAGCGAGGTGATCGGAAATGTTCTTCGGCGCTCTACATCGTCACATGTGGGCTTCTCGGCTCGATGTTCGGTGTCTCGTTTCTGATCCGTTATAATCCGATTGGGTTTGCCTTCGTTTTCATTGGTTGTGTTATCGGCGGGCTACTCTATCGATTTCGATCGCGGCAATGGCCGATTGATCCAACCGCACGATCCCGCCAGTTGCGATACACATTGGCCGTTCTGACACTCATTCCTGGAACAATCGCCCTCTTCTTCGGAATCGAGGCCCAGGGTGCTGCAATGGTGATGATTGGCGTGATTGCAGGTGTTGCGATCACATGTGGTATCATGGTCAGCGGTACACGGCGTCACCAGAAGGCGTCGTAACCAAGGCTTGCACCGAAGTACGCGTGTCAGCCCCATCTGTCGCAAGCTCGCGAAACTACGGGCCCACAGCCCTACGCCGTGAAGGATTTTTTTAGCGGTATGGCGCGAGCCATCCGGTGACTCGGGCCTCAGCGAGGCCGGACGGCTCACGCCGTAGCGCTAAAACGGTTCATTTTGCTGAATAAAAATCGTTTACGACGGGGTTTATCCCCGTCGGGCTATAATCACAACCAGAAGATGCTGGCCATCTGGTTGTGATCGTGGCCCGACGGGGGCAAGCCCTACGCCGTGAAGGATTTTTTTAGCGGAATAACGCGAGCCATCCGGTGCCGCAAGCTTCAGTGAGACCGGACGGCTCGCGCCGTACCGCTAAAACCATTCATTTTGCTGAAGAAAAATCCTTCACGGCGTAGGGGCAAGCCCCGCACGCGGCGAGGCAATGGAATTAAATCTGCGCAAAGGATTCTTGCCGACAATAGCAAATTTTTAACAGGCCAGGGCAAGCCTGCGGGATTCTCTGAATATGATCCCTTACAGCGTTGGGCCCACGGCTTGACCAAGAAAATCTCGTACGCGCGCAACTATGAGATGATATCTGATATAGCAATCCTTCGATTTACAGCTCCTGCTAGGCGAGTTAGAATCTGTTGATGGGTTCGTGAGGCTTTGTGCGCGAACATTGACCACCGTGGAGTGCTTGGCAGATGCGAGACCGTTACCGACCGAGAACTTCGCGAGTCCTGCCGCGGAGGACGTTTCTGCAGGGAATGGGAGTCGCCATGGCCCTCCCAATGCTGGACGCCATGCGCCCTGCATTTGCCGAGGAGAAGGCGTCCGACGTGCCGCGGCGGATGGTTGCCATTGAAACGAACATGGGGATTCTCCCGCAGTTCTTCTTCCCTGAAGGAACTGGCAAGGACGACACATCCAGCCCATATCTGGAGCGGCTGAAGGGCCACCGGAACCAGATGACGATCTTCTCCGGCGTCAGTCTGCCGGGCGTCACGGGCGGCCATGCGGCGGAACGGTGCTTCCTTACCGGGACTCCTCATCCCGAGCGCGGAGGCTTCCGCAATGGAGTCTCGCTCGACCAGTTTGCAGCCGAGGAACTCGGCAACCGCACGCGTTACCCGTCTCTCGTGCTCGCAATTACCAACGAAAACCCGACCCTCTCTTTCACTCGCAGTGGTGCCCCGATCCCGGCGGAGAAGAGTCCTCGAAAGCTGTTTGAGCGGCTCTTCTTTCAAGGAAAGCCAGAGGAGATCGCTGCCAATGTGGAGGCCCTGAAACAGGGGCGCAGTCTTCTCGACTTCGTCGGAGATCAGTCCAAGCGGCTCGGTCGATCGCTCTCCAATGCCGATCAGCAGCGGCTCGATCAGTATTTCACAGCGGTGCGAGATCTGGAGCAACGACTGCACAGCTCGGAGGAGTGGGAGCATCGCCCGAAGCCACACGTCGAGGAGAAGGCACCCGACGACATCACCGATCCGCAGGAGTTTGCGAATCGAACCGGGCAGATGTTCGATGTGATTAAGCTCGCGTTCGAGACCGATTCCACGCGGTTGGTCTCGCTCTTTATCGACACGACAGTCATCCACAACATCACCCATCACGGCAATCGTCCGGAAGTGCTGGCCGAACTGCGCGGGAAAGAAGAGGGTCAGATTGATGTCCTGAACAAGTTCCTGACCTCGCTCACAGCAACATCGGAGGGTGACCAGTCGCTGCTTGATCGGACCATGGTGCTGTACGGCACTTGTATGGGGAGTGCGAACTCGCACGCGAATAACAACCTTCCCGTTCTGTTGGCCGGAGGTGGATTCCGCCACGGGCAGCATCTGGCGTTCGATAAACAGAACAACTATCCGCTGTCGAATCTATATGTCTCGATGCTGCAGCGGCTAGGGTTGGAAGCCGGAAGTTTTTCGACGGGAACCAGCACGCTACGCGGATTGGAAATGGTATGACGGGGATGAATCGTATTCCGTCCCGAGGCCTATTCGCGGTTCTGCTGGCAGCGGCTTTTTGGCCGGGCCTGTCACAGCTACAGGCCCAGCAGCAGGAATTTGTCGCGAAGCATTGCGTCGGATGTCACGACGGCAAGACCCAGGAGGCGGGGCTGGATCTCGCCAGCTTGCCTCATGACTTGGCGAACTCCGAGCATTTCCGACAGTGGGTCAAGGTCTACGACCGTGTGGCCCTGGGCGAGATGCCACCGAAGGATGCATCGCAACCGTCCCCGGACGACCGGACGGGCTTCGTAACGGACCTCTCAAACAAGCTGCTTGCCGCCGAAGAAGCGGCACTGAACGGGGACGACTCCTCGCGCCTCCGGCGGCTCACGCGGACCGAGTACGAGAACACCATTCGCGATCTCTTTCAGATGCCCGGGATCGCGTTGGCAGGGAATCTTCCCGCCGACGGGTCCGCGTTTGGTTTTGACAAACATGCCGATGCTCTCGATCTTTCCCATGTGAACATGGCGAAGTATCTGGAAGCAGCGGATCACGTGCTCAACCTCGCAATCGCCACCCGCCCGCAGCCACCCGTTGTGCAGAAGCGGCGGATCTCAATCGTGAATTCGGGCGGGTTCGTCGCGCATATCGTCGGGAATGGCGATGGCATCCTGCTCAAGAACGGACAGCCCGACCCCGAGTTCCCGCCCGCTGCCGATCAAAGCCATTTCGATGAAGGAGCCCACGAGCAATGGGGCTCGTTCTCCAATGGCGCAAGCGTCGGTCTGTTCCGGCACGAAGATGAGTCAGTCAGCCCATACTTCATCGAACATGTCACCATCTACCCTGGACCCTACCGCGTGCGGACATCGCTGTGGGGCTTTCAATGGGACCGAGGGAAAATGCTTCCCAGTCGCGGCACTGAGGCGGGGCGTCTCTCTGTCGTGCAGCTCACCGGCGACGGACGAGGCGGTCAACACTCCAGCTACGTTCTCGGCTATTTCAATGCCCCCGCCGATCATCCCCTAGAGCATGAGGCACATGTCTGGTTGAATCATAACGAATTGATCGGCTTCAACACGGCATCGCTCGCGCCCACCGCCAACCACGCTCGTAAAGGGCGGGCGATGGCGTTTACAGGGCCGGGGGTCGTGATCGACTGGCTCGACATCGAAGGGCCGCTGCATGATGTCTGGCCACCGCGCAGCCACAGCTTGATCTTCGGCGACCTGCCGCTTACGGAGTTCGTTCCCGAAAAGAATCCCGGAGTTCGGCCTCCGATTCGCCGGCAGGTGAGGCAACTCTCGGGAAAGAATCGGCCTGATTCGGAACCTGGACTCTGGACGGTGCAGAGCGCTGCTCCTCTTGAAGACGCCGACCGGCTGTTGCGGGGGTTGCTCCCGAAGCTCTTCCGCCGCCCGGTCGCGGACGACGTACGGGCTCAATATGTCAGCCTTGTCGACCAGCGATTGAAGGCCGGAGATTCTTTCGAGATGGCCTACCGTGCTGCCTGCAAGGTTGCGCTGTGTGCTCCCGATTTTCTATATCACGTGGAACCGGCTCAGGAGCTCGATCAAGACTCCCTCGACCAAGAATCACTCGCCTGCCGGTTGTCGTACTTTCTGTGGAACTCATTGCCTGATCAAGAACTGACGCAGCACGTCGCTGCAGGCGACCTGTTAGTAACAGTCCCGAAACAAAATCCGCTTTTAGCGGAACGGCGCGAGCCGTCCGGTATTGAGGAACCGGAGAGCTTGCGCTCTTCCGCTACAATTAAAATCGAGAAGGTATTCGGTGATTGTTCCTTGCAGTCGAAGACCTTGCACACTGAGGTCGAGCGGATGCTCAGTGACCCCCGTTCTCAACGGTTCGTCGATGACTTCGTGAACCAGTGGTTGAAGCTACGGCTGATCGCGGCGAACGATCCGGACCGTACGCTCTATCCGGAGTTCAGCCCCTACCTGCAGGATTCGATGGTTGCGGAGACGCGCGACTACTTCCGGGCTCTGCTCGATCAAAATCTCGACGTCTCCCATCTGGTGCGATCCAACTTTGTGTGGGTCAATGAGAAGCTGGCGACCCACTATGGGATCGACGGCGTCCACGGGACGCAGATGCGCGCGGTCCGGCTCCCCGAGGGGTGTCCGCGCGGTGGGTTTCTGACACAGGCGTCGATCCTGAAGCTGACGGCGAACGGGACGACGACATCCCCGGTGCCGCGCGGAGCCTTCGTGATTGACCGCCTGCTGGGCGAGCCGCCCGAGCCTCCGCCTGCGAGTGTGGCGGCGATCGAGCCCGATGTTCGAGGCACGACGACGATCCGCGATCAACTAGCCAAGCATCGCGAGCAAGCGGTCTGTGCGTCATGCCATCAACGCATCGACCCGCCCGGTTTCGCCCTAGAATCGTTCGACGTCATCGGAGGTTTTCGCGAGCGTTACCGGTCGATCGGGGAAGGCGACCCGGCCGAGCGCGGCAAGATCGACCCGATCATCGGCATCAGCTTTAAGCTCGGCCTACCTGTCGATGCCACCGGCTCACTGTCCGACGGAAAGACCTTTAAGAACATTCAAGAGTACCAGTCGATCGTGGCCAACGACACCGACCGCCTGCTCTCCAATCTCGCCCGGCAACTGGTCATCTATGCCACCGGACGAGAAGTCCGCTTTTCCGACCGACCAGCGATCAATGCCATCGTCCGCCGCACGAAAGAGCAAGGCGGTGGCATCCGCACACTGCTGCATGAAATCATCGGCAGCCCTCTATTTACCAGCGGCCCTCTATTTACCAGTGGCCCTCTATTTACCAGTGGCAAGGGTCGGGACAACCCCGCGTTCCGTCTCGATACTCTCCCCCGGCCCACCCTCCGCGAACCTGACGCAGATCGCCTGCTAATGACCGCCACACTACTGCCCGTGCAGCCGATTCGCGTGGAGGCTCCCGTTGTCCAGACACTTCCGCCGAAGCCGATCACGATCAGCAATGAGCACACGATCACGGTGCGGATCTCGGGGCTCTTCGTGCCAGAGCGATTGGGCAGCTTCCAGTCGTTGTGCACTCAGTTTCCCGAAGTAGCACTGCAAAAAGCGAACTTCGAGACAGCGGAGGCGGTCTTCGCCTATGATCCAAATTGCGAGCTCCTCCACAATGCGAAACCCGAACAAATGGTTGAGCGAATCAACAATCGCATCGCCCAGCTTTCGCGAAACGCGCTCGGCGTGAGGGCTCTTGCGGCCCTGCCGCGGGAGAAGTGGGAGCGAGTCGATTTGCCAATCTACGGACTTGACTGCATGGCCTGTTGTCTGGGCGTTTATAATCACCTGATACGCATTGACGGAGTGGAGCAAGCGACCGCCAGCTTCCGGGACTCCCAGGCGATCGTCTGGATCGATCCGGGAAAGATGGATCGTGATCGACTGCTGGCCGCGCTCAAGGCTCGCGGAGTGCCGACGACAAAGGAGTGAGGACTCACAGCAAAATGAACGGTTTCAGCGGTACGGCGCGAGCGGGCTGTTGGTTTAGTGGGTTTCATCATTTTAGTGAGCCGATGGCGCTAGCCACGGGCCGTCAACGGTAGGCGTCCTGCCGTAGCGCCCGACGCTA
>JAYVSE010000431.1:0-9324 GCA_043775635.1 Planctomycetaceae bacterium
TGGGATTTGATCGTAGTGGGATTCGCCAGAATTCCTCAGCACACTAAAACGTTGGGAATTCTGGCGAATCCCACTACACAAAACGTTCTGCCCCAGCAATGAAGCGGGGCATTGCAAAAAAACACGAGGGCCGCGTGAGCGAAACCCTCGTGTCAAAATTTGTTAACTGACGATCGGCTTAGTTACCGGTTGGAATCAATGGCCCTTCGCCACCGCCAAGGCCACCCTTGAGCTCAGAGTCCGCCACTTGAGCAGCGACGGCACCGGCGTTTGCAGCGGCTTCTTCTAACGCGGCAGCTCGCTCTTGCTCTTCGCCCCACTCAACGCGTTTACGCGACAGTCCAATCTTGCGCTCGTCGGTGTCGACGCGAAGAACCTTGACCTCGATCTCATCGCCGACCTTGACCAACTCTTCTGGATCTTCGACCTTATGGTCAGCCAATTCCGAAATGTGAAGCAGGCCTTCGAGTCCGTCTTCTAAGCCGATAAAGACACCAAAGTTAGTGATCTTCGTGACTTTGCCCTTGACGAGCTGGCCAGGTTGGTACTTATCAGGAATATCGTTATCCCAAGGATCACTATCAAGCTGCTTCAGTCCCAGTGCAATTCGGCGGCGGCTTTCGTCGACGCTCAGCACGCGGCACTTGATTTCTTGGCCTTTTTCTAGCCGCTCGCTTGGATGGCTGATCTTTCGCGTCCACGACATGTCGCTAACGTGCAGCAAGCCGTCAATGCCTTCTTCCAGTTCCACAAACGCACCGTAGTTGGTGAGATTGCGAACGCGGCCCGTGACATCGCTGCCTTCGGGATAGCGCTGAATGACTTCGTCCCAAGGATTCTTTTGAGTTTGCTTCATACCAAGTGAAAGCTGCTGACCTTCGCTGTCAACATTGAGAATCTTGACTTCGATCTTGTCGCCGATGTTGACCAACTCGCTTGGATGGTTGACACGCTTGGTCCAGCTCATTTCGCTGATGTGAACCAAGCCTTCGATGCCTGGCTCCAACTTCACGAATGCACCGTAGCTCATCACATTGACAACTTCGCCTGGATGTACCGATTCGACTGGGTACTTCTCGGCGATGTTTTCCCACGGGTTGCGGTCTTTTTGCTTCAGGCCCAGTGCAATCTTCTGCTTTTCGCGGTCGATATGCAGAACCTTGACTTCGATTTCTTGGTCGATCGAAACCATTTCTGTTGGATGGCCAATGCGTTCCCAAGCCATGTCGGTGATGTGCAAAAGACCATCGATGCCGCCCAGGTCGACGAACGCACCGAAGTCGGCAATGTTCTTGACGATACCTTTGCGGACCTGACCGACTTCCAACTCTTGCATCAAGTACGCGCGATCTTCTTCACGCTGACGCTCGATGAGCGAGCGGCGGCTAATCACGATGTTTCGGCGAGTGTCGTCAATCTTGAGCACTTCCGCCTGGACGACGCGACCGATGAAGTCCCCAATATCGCCTGGTCGGCGGATATCGACTTGGCTTCCCGGCAAAAATACGTTCACGCCGATATCGCACAGCAAACCGCCCTTGATCTTGCGAATCACGATGCCGGTGACCACTTGGCCCTCGGCAACCGATTCCATCATGGCTTCCCACTGGATGATCTTTTCCGCTTTGCGTTTGCTCAGCGAAATCATTCCGTACGGATCGTCAGCGGCACCGAGCTCGTCCTCCATCTCTTCGATCAGGACTTTGACGACATCGCCAATTTTCGGTGGATCCTCGTCAGGGCCCCATTCATCAAGGTTGACCGTGCCTTCGCTCTTGAACCCGACGTCCATCAACGCCCATTCGTCGTTGATTTCAACGATGCGTCCGTTGACGATCTTTCCCTGGATGTAGTCCTGTTGCTCTTGCTCTAACGATTCGAGCAGAAGTAATTCGCCTTGATCATCGGGAACCAGGAGTGCAAGTTCACTTGCGAGATCGTCGTCTTCGAGATGGCGGATAAGGTTACGGTTGACCATGGGCGGGAAATACTCGTGCGGACGAAACCTGCCGCTAGCGGCGGATTGTCGTCGGGGTTAGAGGAACGAAATGTAAAACGACGACTCGGCATCGTCGGACGGACCTAAGACGGTAACAAACCGCAAAAAAACCCACAACGTCCATTTGCCGTTCGAAACGCCCGAATTTTCAGTGATTTGAATCGATTTCCACACAATTCGCCCTAATTGTTCGTATTGCCACGCCCGAAAGGGAACTCTATTTTTCAGCCAGAGGCGAACGGATTTTCCTCAACACTGAACCTTGCCTTGCGATTTGCCGCGTTCAGCGAGGTCCGCAGCTAACACCGCCGGTTTATTTTTTTAAAACACCCGACCATCGAAAGGATTCAAAGTGCTTGCTCGACGATCGATCGGCATCAAGCTGATTTTTGTGGTTGGCCTGATGATGGCTGCGGTACTCGTTTTGGCATTTAGTGCCTTTTGGGGGCTCTACCGATACCGCTCGCTCGCCAACGGCATCGGTCACCGCGCCAACGAAATTCCGCACACGAACAAGCTGAGCCAAGCTGCGGAAACCATGCGAGATGCAGGCCATCGCCTGAAAGCACTCCGTGATGAAGATCAGTTTATCCAGCCTCACTTGCTTTTTGGTACGTCATCCATCGACCACGAAACCATCTGTTTTGAGGATGCATTGCGCGAGTTTGAGCGCTCGCTGGAAAGCTATGTCCAGTTGGTCGAGCAACGAGACATCGATCAGTCGATATTCAATGATCCGGCCGAGCGAAAAAGCATTCTCGTCGATATTCGCGAACAGCTTGAACGAGTCAATAAATCACGCTCGTGCTCTGTGCTCCAGCGAGATGATGCGTCGTTTCTGTCACTGCAACGTGAACTCGATTTGCTCGCCATTAAAGCGAATGAACTAACCTTAATGATGAACGAAGGGATGGCCGTCTACTCGTCCGACGTCCGCAACGAATATCGAACCGGCATTGCGATCGCATGGTCGTTTTTGGGTGTTGCGTTATCGATGGTTTGCGTCTTGCTACTGCTGTTTCGCTCGCTGGTCATGAAGCCGTTTCGTACGTTGCTCGATGGTTCACGGTTGGTTGCTGCGGGTGAATTCGGCCACCGCATCGACCTCGGTACCAGCGACGAGATGAGTGAGCTTGCTGACGTCATGAACGCGATGTCCGTTCGATTTCAAAAGACTTGCGAAATACTTGAGATTGAACGTGCGGACCTCGATCGCCAAGTTCGTGACCGCAGTCGCGAAGTCATTCAGCGCGAACAACTTGCCAGCGTCGGATTCCTGGCCGCTGGCGTCGCCCACGAGATCAATAACCCGTTGGCTTCGATCGCGTGGAGCGCTGAAGCGTTGGAGTCTCGGTTGCACGATGTGATTCATGGCAGCGGCCCCCTCCGATCGATCTCCGCCGCTGATGCCAAAATACTGGGCGATAATCTGCGCCGTGTACAAGACGAAGCCTACCGCTGCAAAGGAATCACGCAGCGCCTGCTGGACTTCAGTCGATTGGGTGACATTGAACGTACTCAAGTCAACATCGGTGAGTTGATCGAAGATGTCGTCGCCATGGTTGGTACCCTTGGCCAATACAAATGCAAGACCTTGCGCACGCACTGCGATGGCGTTGTCACGGCTCATGTCAACGGCCAGCAGATTCGCCAAGTTGCCTTGAACCTGATCACAAACGCATTGGAGAGCGTCGATATCAATGGCACAGTCGATGTTTACGTCGAAAGGGACGGAGACCAGACTCGTGTGACCGTCGAGGACAATGGATGTGGCATGACCAACGAAGTCCTCGAACACCTATTCGAGCCGTTTTTTACACGCCGTCGCGATGGATCGGGAACTGGTTTAGGACTCAGTATTACCCACCGGATTGTCACGCAGCACGGTGGCGCCTTAACGGCACAAAGCGATGGGCCTGGGCTTGGCTCACGTTTGCAATTCACAGTGCCAGCCGAAGAACCGATCGCTGGAGAAAACACGTCTGCAGGGAATCGACACAATGAAGGATTGTATGAACCGCTCCGAGTTGCCTGAAAAAACAGCCAAAATGCACATCTTATTTGCCGACGACGAACCCAACTTGCAAGAGCACATGCGGGTTGAGTTGCCGCGCATGGGATACTCCGTAACGGTTTGTCCCGATGGCTTGACCGCGGTTGCAGCGCTCGAAAAAGAGCCGTTTGATTGCTTGCTGGTCGATCTGCAGATGCCCGGTCTGAACGGGATTCAAGTGATTGAGAAAGCAAAAGCGATGTATCCCGATATCGAAGCGATCATCATGACGGGGTCGCCTAGTACGGACACAGCGATTGCCGCCGTCAGGAACCAAGTGTTTGATTATCTGTCGAAACCGAGTCGACTGTCGGACATCGCCGTTCTGCTGGGTCGAGTTGCCGAACGAAGAAATTTGAAAAAACAATTGACGGCGCTGCAACTTCGCGTCCGTCGTGCTGAGGGTGACAATCAACTCGTCGGCGCTCATGCTTCCATGGAAACCGTAAAGCGACTTGTCGAACGAGTTGCACCGACGGACAGCTCAGTCCTGATTCGCGGCGAAACCGGTTGTGGCAAGGAGCTTGTCGCGAAGTCCGTTCACGAGCACAGCCGTCGCGCGGACCAAGCCTTTGTCGCCATCAATTGTGGTGCATTGCCAGAGCATTTGATCGAAAGCGAGCTGTTCGGTCATTGCCGAGGCGCGTTTACGGGAGCCGACTCGGCTAGAACTGGATTGTTCGAAGTTGCCGACGGCGGCACCGTTTTTCTTGATGAGATCGGTGAATTACCGCTTTCGATGCAGGCCAAGCTGTTGCGAGTTTTAGAAACTGGTGACATTCGGCGACTTGGTGACAACCAAACGGTGCATGTCAATGTTCGGATCGTTTGCGCGACGCATCGCGATCTGGAAAAAATGGTCGAGAGCGGCAGCTTTCGAGAAGATTTAATGTTCCGTATCAACACATTTGAAATTCGTATTCCACCGCTGCGGGAACGTGTTTCAGACATCGATCAATTGGCCGATCACCTGCTTCGCCGACACCGTGCTGACGCGCGAGAAGGCGTCGCATTGATTGACGACGATACGCGTCAGTTGCTGCGCGCCCATGTTTGGCCGGGCAACGTTCGCGAGCTAGCCAACGTGCTGGAACATGCGGCAATTCTGTGTGATCAACTGCCCATCAAGCCAGAGCATCTACCAAGGCAATTCGGTCAACGACAATTGCGCAAAGAGTTGCGAGACGCTGGACCGATGAGCTTACGCGATTGGGAAATGATGGCGATTGAACAAGCGGTCAAGCGGCACGATGGAAACAAACCAGCCGCAGCCGACGAGTTAGGCATCAGCTTAAAAACGCTGTACAACAAATTGAACTTAGCCGAAGATCGAAAAATTGCTGGGTAGCAAACAGGGAGATTTGCTCCACCATTTCGTTGCCTACGAGGCGAAAGCGAATCAAAGGATAGTCGACAATGCTTTTGATCGATTTATACCACCAGGTTTTGCCAGGATCGCAGTCAAGCAACTCATTCTCAACTATCCCAGCACCCTAGAAGTCGCTCAGAGCAAAGCTACCGTAACAAGAGCGGATCATTAGGACGACTTCCAAACTTCGAGTGGTCCTCGTCATCGAACCTCTTGAGCCTGCCGTAGCAAAGATCGCCACGATCACAACCAGATGGCCAGTGTTGTCTTTCGCTCCGCGAAAGAGCGCTCTTTCGCAGAGCGAAAGGCGACACTGAATACACTCAGCCTCTCCCGATTACGGCTCGACGGGGATGAACCCTGCGCCGCGAAGGATAATTTAGCGGTATGGCGCGAGCCGTCCGGTGACTCGGGACTCAGCGAGGCCGGACGGCTCACGCCGCACCGCTAAAGCCGTTTAATTTGCGGGAGTCAATCGCAAATTTTGAACACGCTAGGCTAGTCTCCAAGCATTTTCCGAATCGCTTGGAGATTCCCTTGTTCATCAAACATCGCCTCAATTGGAAAAGCCAATCCTTCGATCGCACGGCACTTCAACGTTCCTGACCCCGATTTCATGGCGAGCGTGTATTCACCGTTCTCGAGCAGGTACTGTTCGACGATCTGGGCGTCAGCATCGATGATCCAATATTCCGCTACATTGCTTGCGGCGAAATCCTCGAATTTTAAACCGCGATCACGGGCTTCCGTTGACTGTGATAAAACCTCGACGACAAAGTCGGGCACCGGGAATTTCATCGTGTCCGGGGTAAGACTCGCCGACTTGTCTGGACCGAAGTAAACGACATCTGGCTCGTAGTCATTGCGAGGAAACACACACAGGCATTTTTCGCACTTGACCTGGCCAAGACGGTGAATAGCAACATAAGTATGAAGCAATTTGTAAATGCACCCAGTTACATCCAAATGCCGATTGCGAGCGGGCGAGTGCAAAACTACTTCACCATCGATGAACTCGACCTTTTGCTCCGCGGTCATGTCGCGATAAAACCGATCGCGTCGCTGACGCTCGGCTTCTAATTCCGATTGAAGGATAGCGATCGCTTGCGGAAGCTGCGGCGAATGGCGGAGTGGTTCGATCAATCTCTCAACTGACGACATCGGACGAATCCCTTTGAAAACTAATGCGTAAAAGCCTGTCCTGAATTCTAATCATAGTCCGCCGGTAAACGGTGTGGCTATTCGACTCGGCCCAAAGCAGCTCGCACTCGCGCTTCATTCGGAGATTCGATCACGCCCAGGTCAGTGATGATTGCGGTTACAAGTTCGGCGGGGGTAACGTCAAAGGCCGGATTGAAAACTTGCGGAACCCTATCGACACTGGACCAACCTGCCAAGGTAATCACTTCCTTGGCAGACCGTTGCTCGATCGGAATCTCACTTCCATGAATCATCGTCAAATCAAAGGTCGACTGCGGTGCCGCGACAAAGAACGGGACCTGATGGAAGCGAGCTAAAACGGCCAGCGGATAGGTCCCGATCTTGTTGGCAACATCGCCTCGAGCCGTGATCCGGTCCGCTCCAACGATCACCGCATCAATTTTACCGTCTCGCATCAATGAACCGGCCATCGAGTCGGTGATCACTGTAACCGGTACTTTGGCCCGCATCAGTTCCCAAGCGGTCAGTCGTGCGCCCTGCAGCAAAGGGCGAGTCTCATCCGCAAAAACTTCAACAGCGATACCGCAGCGATGCATTTCGTAAATCGGTGCCAGCGCCGTACCGTTGCCACCGGTCGCCAGTGCTCCCGCGTTGCAGTGGGTCAGAATCCGTCGTGCCAAACCAAGCCTGGCCGCTCCATGTCTGCCGATTGAATCGCACAACTCTCGATCTTGCGAATGGATGGCGCGAGCTTCAGCAAGCAGTCTCGCATGCAATGAGTCGACGGCGGTTGCTTCGCCCGCTGCGACTTTCATGCGATCGAGTGCCCAAAACAAGTTCACTGCCGTTGGCCGACTCGTCGCCAGATGTTCGATAGCGGCGTTCACTTGCTGGCGTGCAGTGTCGATGGAGATTGGGTCTTGAGGATGGAAAGCCAAACAAACCGCGTATGCTGCGGCGATGCCAATGGCTGGCGCTCCGCGAACACTGAGTTGAAAAATGCCATCCCACGCGTCTTGAACGGTGGCACAGGGGAGCAGGACAACGTCGCCTGGTAAGCGAGTCTGGTCCAGCAGTTCAAGGCGAGAATTGCGCTCGTCCCAACGGATCACATCGATGTCGATCGTTGCATCATTTGCGTTCAATATTTATTCGCCTTCGTAAGCCAAGCCAAACGTTTCAGCGACGGCTCGATTGACAACTTTGCCATGGTGAATATTTGCGGCGCTGCGAAGCGAAGCGTTCTCACGTACTGCCGAATCGAACCCCAAGTTCGCAAGCCGCATCACCCAGGGCAACGTTGCGTTGCAGAGAGCAAACGTGCTGGTACGTCCAACCGCGCCCGGCATATTGGTCACGCAGTAATGGACGATATCTTCGACAAGATAGGTGGGGTCGCGATGCGTTGTCGGTCGACTGGTTTCGATGCAGCCGCCTTGATCTATCGCGACATCAATCAAGACGCTGCCTGGACGCATGCGACGCAAGTCCTCCGCTCGAACCAACTGTGGCGCCTTCGCGCCGGGAATCAAAACGGATCCGATCACCAGATCCGCAAGCGTCAGTTGTTCGCGAATCATATGTCGATCGCTGAACAATACGTTGACGTTGGCAGGCATCGTGTCATCCAGGTATCTCAACCGATCGAGGTTGATGTCAAGAATCGCAACACTGGCCCCGAACCCCGCAGCGATCTTTGCGGCATTCGCGCCAACAACGCCACCGCCAAGAATCGTAATATGAGCTGGTGCGACCCCTGGAACGCCCGCCAACAAAATACCGCGTCCCATCTGCGGACGTTCCAGATACTTGGCCCCTTCTTGTATGCTCATGCGACCGGCGACTTCGCTCATCGGCGTCAATAATGGCAATCGCCCTAAATCGTCGCGAAGCGTTTCATAGGCGAAGCAAGTCGCGCCAGAGTCAATCATCGCCTCCGTTAAGGGTTGCTCTGCGGCAAAATGAAAGAACGTGAACAGCGCCGTCTCCGACCGAATCAATGGCCATTCTTGAGACTGTGGTTCTTTTACTTTGACAATCAGTTCAGCACGCGCGAACACATCAGCACCGCTCCCGACTAGCTCCGCCCCGGCTCGCAAGTAATCGTGATCTGCCAGGCCGGAGCCAAGCCCCGCACCCGATTCGATAATGACGCGGTGGCCGCGAGAAACAAGTTCTTCGACTCCGACAGGCAACATCGCTACGCGATATTCGTCGGACTTTACTTCAGCAGGCACGCCGATGATCATTGATTGTAGTTCTCGTTATATGTTTTATGTAGCAAGTCGTTTTATGCAACAGGCTCCCTTGGCCCCTGTGCTCAGGGGAGAAGGGCTGGGGATGAGGGGGCTGATTCGCAAGGAAAACCGGCGCCTCGACTAACGCCACAATCCCCACAAAGCTCGTTGTACCACACATCTTCAAATTGCTTCGGCCCCGTGTCAGCTTTTCTGGGTCAGCTTTTCTGGGTCAGCGTGTCTGGGGCCAGCTTGTCTGGCATGAGCCAAGTTTTAACAGTTAGCGCATTCCATCAATACCCTACCATCCCGTTTCTCGACCGGTTAATGCGAAGCTTTTTGTTAGCGGTGCGGCGCAAGCCACCCGGTGTTTCGCGGGGTTTTTCGAAACGGCACCGGACGGCTCGCGCCCAATGCCACTTACTTTATGGCTGATCTGGGGGTAATTCTTCTGGCGTGTCCTTCTTTTTTCCGCGAAGTGACTTTTGGAATTTGGTTGTCTTGG
>JAYVSE010000432.1:0-25886 GCA_043775635.1 Planctomycetaceae bacterium
GATTCGCCTACTTTCGTCCTCCTTTTCGTCAGTAAACTGACTGATTGAGCTACACTACCTACAATTCACGCGCGGAACGGCGCGAGCCGTCCGGTGCCATTTCTGCTCTTTAAGTAGCGGAACGGCGCGAGCCGTCCGGTGCCATTTCGTAAAACCACGTAAAACCACGTAAAACCACGTAAAACACTGGGCGGCTCGCGCCGCACCGCTAACAAAATACTTCGCATTTTCGTTAAGACCACAGACTGGCACAGAGCCAGGGAACGAGAATTCGAATTGCTCGGCCACGCGAACGGCCCGATATCGAGCGTTTTTACGGTGGCGATCGGTGAGAAGTGTCCGAAAAAACGCCACATTGTGTTGCAGTGAGCATTCGCAGTAAATAAGCTGCCTGTGACGATGACCACCACGCAGTCCCTTCCCGCCACTCAACGACGCACGCTGGAAGATGTCCTGAGCGATGCCACCACGTTGGCACAGTTTGCTGCCCAAGCGACAGGGCTAACTGAGCGAGAAGTCGCAACTAGGTTGGTGCAAGAAAACGCGAGAATCGGCGGCTCCGTTTGGCATGAACTCGCCGAACGTCGCATTGTTCCGTATCAGTGGTCGGAAGCGCTCGATGAATTCTACGAGACCACGATCGCGTTTGTGTTTGAATCGATTATTTGGAACCGCAGTTCCTTGAAACAGCAAATGCGAAAATGGATCGTCAACTTTCTCGCTCGTGAATATTCCCACCGACCGCTGCAAATCCTTGTCTTTGGCGACGGCCTTGGTTTTGACAGCGCGTGTTTAGCAAACGCGGGTCACCAAGTCAGCTACTTTGAGGTCTCGCAAAAGGCAATTGGCTTTGCCAGTCGAATCTTTCACGAATGCAACTGTGCCGTTGATGTGATGACCACCGTTGAACAAGTTCATGCGAAGAAATATGACGCCGTTGTCTGTCTGGATGTATTGGAACATGTACAGGATCCAGTGAAGTTGGTTGAATTACTGGCTTCGGTATTGAAGATCGATGGTCGCTTGATCGTTCATGCACCGTTCTGGTATCTCGCACCGAGCGTCGGTACGCATTTGGCGTCCAATCGAAAGTTCAGCGGAGACGTCCGTCGATTGTATCGACCGCAGGGACTCCGACCTGTGGATGCGTCGCTGTTCTGGAATCCAATCGCGCTCGCACCACTTAAGGTCGATCGACGAAATCACGGATTCAATTTGTCCGCAAGACTGCGGATCGCGTTGGGTGGCGGCTTGCTTTGGATCGGGCGATTCTGGTCACTACCGCACACGATAATTACTGGCTGGATGTTGGCCCGAACTCTAGGCAAATGGCCTGAGATGGAGCGGGTTGCCAGTGAGATTACCACTGAGGTTGCATCGTGAATAAGAAGGACGTCAGCAAGCTGACCGAAGCTCAGTCCACGTTGCTGATGCCGCTTTGGGCGCGAGCGATCGAGGCTCAACATCCGATCCCACTGATCCGTGATCGCAAGGCAGTTGAGATCGTTGAATCTTTAGACTTTGATTTCGATCTGTTTCGCCAAAAAACGGTACCACAAGCTGACTATTGCGTGCGTGCATCGGTCATCGATCAATTAGTTCAGGAGTTTTTAAGTCAGCATCCGTGCGGTACGGTCGTGGAGTTTGGCGTCGGACTCGACACTCGATTTGACCGCTTGGACAACGGCACTGTCACATGGATCGAGCTTGATTTGCCGCATGTGATCGATCTTCGCGAGCAATTTTTTGAGGCGACCGATCGTCGTATCATCATGCGTGGCTCGCTGGCTGAAACCGATTGGATTGCGAAAGTTGTTGAGGTTTCGAAAGGGCCAAGACTGTTTATCGCCGAAGGGGTTTTGTATTTCTTGACAGACGCTCAAGTGCATTTTTTATTGGACCAATTAACGAATAACTTTCCTGATTCATCATTCGTGTTCGATGCCCAGTCGCCTTGGTTTCTTTGGTTCTCGAACCTTCGACAGCCTGTCAAGGATGCCGAAATGACGTTTTCACTCGGCGGCGTGCACGCGTTAGAGCACCGTCATTCATGTTTGCGAGTGCAGCGTTGGATTGGATTCGGCGATTCACCGTATTACGATTCTGCGCTCAACCGAGTGGGCTTCGTGAAGCGATGGGCGAGACGCCTTTGTCCATGGGTACGAGGGATGTTTAAGATTGTGCAAGTGAGCTGGTGACGATGCTACTTACAATCAGCTTGCTTATGTTTGCATCGATTTCAATCATGGCATTGTTGCAAGGCTTATGCGTTATCGCGTTTGTTCGCCAACTCTGGTTGTCTCCGCGTCGACCAACATTTAGTCAATACCCAAAAGTGGCCGTGGTTCTTTCGGTGCGTGGGCCTGATCCGTTCCTCGAAGCGAACATGGCGGCATTGATTGACCAAGATTATCCTGCCTTCACGTTGTTCATTGTTGTCGATAGTGAGCACGATTCCGCTTGGCCGTATGTTATTCGAGTCAAGGACCTTGCTCCCGATCGCATTGTGACGATGGTTTTGAAGGCGCCGCTGGCAACGTGTAGCTTGAAATGCAGTTCGCTGGCCGAGGTCGCCGAGCAACTGGATGAGTCATACGAAGTCGTTGCATTTTTGGATGGAGATGCGCCTCCCCACCGAACATGGCTTCGCGAATTGGTTGAACCGCTGGCGGATGATGAGGTCGGCGTAACGACTGGAAATCGTTGGTACACACCTGAACGCGGCGAATGGGGTTCGATGGTACGCTATTTCTGGAATGCCGGTGCCGTCGTACAGGTTTGGCTTAATGGAATAACGTGGGCTGGTAGCATGGCGATGCGCCGGAGCGTGATTGCTAAAGTCGGCCTTGTCGCTGCTTGGCGGAAGGCGCTCTCGGTTGATGGCACTGTCGTTAGGCAAATGCGAGCTCATGGGTACAAGACGAAGTTTGTGCCGACTGTGATCATGGCCAATCGAGAGGAGATTGCGATCTCCCGTTTTATTCCCTGGGCTGAGCGACAAATGATCGCCGCGAAATCCTCTGGATCTGGGTGGCCGATTATCCTAATGCATGCAACAAGCATTGCGACTTGCCTATTGGCTCCCATTGCGACTTTCGTAGTTGGCCTCGCTAAAGGTGATGTCCGTGTGGTTGGCCTTGCCGTGGGTGCAATGGCTGCGTATTGGCTGGGAGCATTGATTTCGACGCTGGCGATCGAACGATCGATGCAGCGTGTCTTGCGGTTGAACAACGTCGAGTCGTCGTGGATGAATAGTCGGGTTGCCCTTCGGTACGTGCCAGCCATTTTGCTTTCGCATCTTGTTTATTTCCGCACGTTGTGGGGTGCCTGTTCGAAGAATCGGGTCTCATGGCGAGGCATCGATTACGAAATTCGTGGAATCAACGATGTTCACATGTTGGCGTACCATCCGTATCACGTAGCGGCAAACCTGGACGGAATCGTTGAATCGGTTGTTTAGGTTCCAATAGAAGAAGTTTAATATGAAAGCTCATTATGGCTTTGAATTCTGTGATCAATCATGGGTTCCGCGCGGCGCGCGAGAATGCCTGTTTGAGATCATGGATGCACTGAACTCGGGCCTTCGTTCGTTCAATGGACAGGTCGCCAATACCGTTTTTCAGCTCGCGCGAGACCACCACCTTGGGACCGTGATCGAATTGGGAGCAGGTCGTGCACCGGTGACCAGCGAACTCGTTAAGCACGACGAATCGATCGGCTTAAAACTGGTGGCTTGCGATCTTGTTCCTAACGAGGACGCGTACCGTAACCTTGCTCAACGTTTCCCGGACCGCGTGTTTCCCATTTTTACACCGGTTGACATCACACAACACCAGCCGGTTTTACAACAGGCGGTCTTGGTATTGGCGGGCGTGATGCACCACATCCCCTTCGAACTGAGGCCGTCAGTGATCAACGCGTTGAGTCGGACCGATTCAGTAGCCGCTGTTTTCGAGCCGCTTCGGCGAACTTGGCTGTCGATGTTTATGGCAGCGCTTTCGTTTTTCCCAGCCCTGTTGCTTCCGCTCACGTTTTTCTCTCGCGCTGGAAAAATGCGACGCTTTCTTTGGTGCTGGATGGTGCCAATCGTACCATTCATGTTTGCGTGGGATGGCGTTTCGAGTTGCCTTAGGCAATGGACGCCTGAGGAGTGGCAGGCCGCGTTCGACCGACTTCCTAATCCTCCCAAGGTCGAAATTCGCAATGGTTTTAACTCGTTGGTCATGATTTGGTCCGGCACCACGCAGGAATTAGGGCCGCATCTACTCGGGGCAACAGCGGAGCTGTGACATTGGATAGCCAGGGGTGCAAACCGGTTGGCACCCCTGGCTATCGCATCACGTGTTTGTTGTCGGGCAGCGAGTGCCGCAATTTCAATCGCACGGCTCGAATTGTTTACCGGAGCAATTGGGACAATTGCTACTCTCAACCCAAATTTGGCGGCGGGTGCCTTTCGGTAAGTCGCAAAAACGCCTAGCATCGTCTATACTTCCCAAAGCCCCCACTCAGCAAATGCTTCCCAAAGTATGGCGGCCCTATGAATGAAAGTTTTTTCGGGGATCGAAAAGACGAGAAATTACGCGTGTTCGCTAAGAAATCCTTCCGGGGTGAGTGATGAACCGACAATGGCTAAGATGCTTTCATGATGCGCTGATGCCGTTTCGTGCCAAAAACGGCTCGGCAAAACTTGGCCGTGCCGCACAAGGCCGTGCCGCACAATTGCGGACGGTGAGGTGTTTTGAAACCCTCGAAGCCCGCTTGGCAATGGCAGTAACACCGCTGCCCGCACGTTTTGACTTTGGTACTTCGAGCTCGCCCGTAGAATCGGGCTTCACACGGATAACGGAGCATTCGGCTTACGCCGGCTCGACTGGGTTTGGTTGGTCCAGCGGTGCGATTTCTAGCTATGACCGTGGAACGGGAACATCTGCGACGCGAGATTTCAATTACACGCCCGATGGCACCTTCAATGTCGATTTGCCGAACGGACGGTACAAGGTTGATGCAATCCTGGGTGACTTAGGACGTTATGCTCACGACCAGGTAGGTATTTACTTCGAAAATGTGCTGCGAGACACCGTATCGACGGCGGCATATCAGGTTGTTAGCCGGAGTTATGAAGTTCAGGTCGCAGATTCACAACTGACACTTCGGATGCGAGATCTTGGTGGTAGCGATCGAAATGGTGTCATCGAATCCCTGCAGATATCGTCGCTTGGACCTGTGATTCCACAACTCAGTATCGCTGATGCAACCGCCTTGGAAGGCGCGGCAGGAACCAATTCGATTGTGTTTTCCGTTCAATTAACGAGCGTGTCCCAGCAGGAAATCAGAGTCAACTTCGCGACACAAAACGGAACTGCGCTCGCCGGTAGCGACTATGTCAGCGCGTCCGGAACGCTCAGGATCCCGGCTGGCCAAACACGGGGCACGATCTCGGTTTCGATTCTGGGAGATTCGGTCGTCGAACCAGACGAAACGTTTAGTCTCGCGCTCTCCAGTCCAATCGGTGCCACACTTTCACGGACGGCGGCAATCGCGACGTTGCGTAACGATGACGAACCGCTGACGTTGCGGCTTAGTGTTGCACGTGCGACCTTTCTGGAAAATGACAAAACAGCCAACCTTGCCACGCTGAGTCGTACCGGACCGACAACGTCCGCTTTGTCGGTAACGTTACAGAGTAGTGACAGCACCGAAGCGACGGTCCCCGCGACTGTCCAAATCCCAGCCGGCCAGTCCTCGGTGACCTTCGCCGTCGTTGCGGTGGACGACAGTGTCGTGGATGGTTCGCAAAACGTTTCCGTCACGGCCGCTGCCAGCGGATACATCAAGGGAATTTTGCAACTTCGAGTCGAAGACAATGAACGACCTGCCTTCGTTACCCACTACGATTTTGGCACAGCATCTTCAACTCTGTCTCCAGGTTACACCGCAGTTTCGGAAGCTGTCACCTACACAGCATCCCGCGGCTATGGTTGGAGCGCTGGGCAAATTAGGAGTGCGGATCGCGGTGGGCGTTCGGCAGTATTAAAAGATTTTAACTTCACAACCGATGGGACGTTCTTAGTCAATTTGCCCAACGGCACTTATACGGTTGACTTAATCCTTGGTGACACCGGCGGATACGCTCACGACAATATGGGTGTTTATCTGGAGGGACTGTTAGTTGCCACCGTTTCAACGAATCCCGGCCAAGTGGTTGCACGTAGTTTTCAAGTCAATGTTGTCGATAGCCAACTGACGTTTCGCTTGAAGGATTTGGGCGGTCGCGATGCGAACGCGGTGATTGAGGCGATGCGAATCTCCGCTTCGCCCCTGCCTTCGAACTTGACGCCATGGTGGCCGGCAAAGCCTGGCATCCCGAATGGAATTTTCTCGGAGCCAGGTACCGACTCCAGTGGCTTCATTAGTTACACCGTTACGTCCCCCTACCAACGTTCATCTAATACGGTTCGTGTGCTGTTACCTAGCACATACAACGCGACACAGAAGTACAAGGTTGTCTATGTGCTGCCTGTTGAAATCGGCGCAGCGACGCAGTTTGGCGACGGGATATCAACGGTCCGGAGTCTAGGATTGCAAAACAGTAACAATGTGATCTTCGTCGCCCCCACGTTCACGAATATGCCTTGGTACGCGGACAACAGCGGCGATTCGTCCATTTGGCAGGAAACCTATTTCCGTACCGTTGTCGTTCCGTTCATTGAGACGCAGTATTCAACCGTTCCTGGCGCAGACGGACGTTTGTTGTTGGGATTCAGTAAATCGGGATATGGCGCGGTGAGTATGCTGCTGCGCCATCCTGAGACCTTTGGCAAAGCAGTCGCTTGGGATTCGCCACTAAACATGAGTGACCCAGCGACCGGATATGGTTTCTTGGGGATTCTTGGGTCCACTGCGAACTTCAACAACAATTACAAGATTTCGTCGCTTCTTGCGACTCGTGGTAGTGCCTTAAAAAATCAACCTCCACGGATTGCTCTACAAGGTTACAGCTATGGCTTTACACACGAAGACCATAAAAACATTGATGCGTTGATGACATCGCTCAGCATCCCCCACGTTTACAATCCGGGAGTGTATCGGCAACATCATTGGAATAGTGGTTGGGTGAAGGATGCCGTCGGATTTCTCACCTCAGTCGTATAAGGCAGGTTTCGCCCTCCGTCGCTGCCTTTGCCCACAACCATTTTGCCCCGTAACTTCGGCACCAAGAGGTCGGGAAAACACCTGAAAATGTGGAATTCGAGCTAAATCTGAATTGAAGTCTGATTACCCTGTGCGTTTCGATTTGGAGCCACGGAGCGAGACATCCGGGTGATGATTCGGTGATTCGTTACCAAGCTGTTGCGCACAGAAACCACGTCAAGTTTGACAAGTCGTTTGTTAGAAAGGTTTGATAGATTGTCTGGTTACTTATTCTTAACGGGAGCGACAGGCCTTTTGGGACGGTATCTCGTGCGAGATCTTCTCGAGAAAGGTCAGCGACTCGCATTACTGGTTCGAGGCAGCAAGAATGAATCTGCAAGTCAACGCATTGAATCGATTCTTCAGCATTGGGAACAGCGATCAGGCAATCGACTATCTCGGCCTGTATTGATCGATGGAGATCTCCGCAAGCCGATGCTTGGACTGAGCGAAAAGGACGCGCGATGGGTAGCGCGACACTGCACCGCAATGATGCACAGCGCCGCGTCGCTTGCCTTTCATGCTGATGGCACCGGTGAACCTTGGCACACAAACTTTGATGGTACGCGTCACATGTTGGAGCTGTGCAAAGCCACCGGTCTGCGAAAGCTGCATTATGTTTCGACTGCTTATGTTTGTGGCTTGCGAGAAGGAACGATCTTAGAATCAGAACTCGATTGTGGGCAAAGTTTTCGCAACGATTACGAGCATAGCAAGTTGCGTGCTGAGTTGATGGTACGAGAAGCCAGCTATATCGACCAATTGACCGTCTATCGCCCAGCCGTCATCGCTGGGGATTCACGCACTGGTTATACCAACACATTTCATGGCATTTATTTGTATTTACGGTTGATGGCTTTGCTCGTACCTCGCCAACCGTTTGGCCCTGATGGAGCGAGAATGACAAAGCTGAGATTGCCAATGACGGGCGACGAGCGGCGAAACGTCATCCCTATCGATTGGGTTTCCAAGCTGATGACGAAGCTTTACCTTAACCCAGACGCTCATGGCCATACCTTCCATTTGGCTCCAGATGAATGCTTGACACCACGTTGTGTGATTGACGCTGGATATAGCTACTTCAATTCAACAGGCATCGAATACGTCGGATACCAAAAAATTGATCCGGCAACCTACAACTCATTCGAGGCCGAGTTATTGCCTGCTTTCGCGATGTACAATAATTACGAAAGCACCGATCCAACTTTCGACTGCTCTAATGTAAAGAAATTCGCTGGCGACATGCCGTGTCCGAAAATCGACGAAGCGATGTTGCATAAGTACATTCAATTCGGTGAACTAGATCGATGGGGCAAACAGCGAGCCACGAAGCCTAAGATCGAGTTCTCTGTTTCGGAATACTTTCTGAATTTCCATGAAGCCGATGACGCAAGTTACGCGGCTTGCAAAACTCGCTTGGCAATCGACTTAACGGGGCCTGGAGGTGGTCAATGGACTCTTGGCGTGCAGCCAGATGGGACATTGGTTCGAGTGCCCGGGTTACACCAGGATGCAGATTCGTTGCTTCGTTTGTGCACCTCGGAATTCTATCAACTGATTTCTCAGCCTCGCGTTTCCCATCATGTACATGCCATGGAACAGCTTTTCCCATTATCATTGAGCACGCTGCCGATGGACTCGCTTATTCAGGGTAAGCGAGAGCCCGCACGGTAGCTAAGGATTGTTCGATCAATTAGTGGGATAGGCTTCCAGCCTGTCGAATTGAAAATGACAGGCTGGAAGCCTATCCCCATCAAGCGAAAAGGCTGAAAGCGTGCGATGGTTGACGAGGATTTTTCCAAAAACGCAATAGAGGGCGATCGATCCCAATTCGTAAACTCGTCGCCGTCCTGGCCGCCTGTTTGGCTGCCTGTGGTTGCCGTCCTGGTCGCATTGGTAACTTGGCCGATCATTGCCTACGGTGCCAAGCAAGCTTGGGCCAAGAGCAAGAATCGGGTTGAGGACTGGTTGCCAGGCAGCTTTCCGGAAACGAAAGCTTTGTATGCGTTCTTCGATCAGTTTGGGAGCGACGAGTTCCTGATGATAAGTTGGCTTGGCTGCAATTTGGACGACGTGCGAGCATCTGATTTGGCGACGCTTTTGGTCCAGCCCGCGACCGACGGCAGTACCTACTTCGCAAAAGCTGATAGTGGAAGGGGCATCGTCGATGGCTTGCTCGATAGCCAGCGCATGACAAAGCCCCAAGCGATTAAGCGGCTAACCAAGATATTTGTGGGTCCCGACCAGAAGCAGAGTTGTGTCATAGCACTCGTCTCTCAAGCCGGCATTGACGATCGTCACGCTGCCGTTGATTGGGCATGGCGGGCAGCCGAACAGGCTACGAAATTGCCTACTAACGATATCCACATAGCGGGAACGACTGCGGATTCCGTTGCGCTTGACGAAGCCAGCAATGCTTACTTGGTACATCTAAACATGGCGTCTTTGTTGGTATGCTTCGTAATCCTGATGGTATCACTACGCAACTTATGGTTGGTCGGAACCATTTTCATTGCGGCACTGCTCAACCAACAGTTGGCACTGGCGATCATTTATTTCAGTGGTGGCCATGTCGATTCCGTCCAACTGTTAGTAGCGAACCTAGCGTTCGTGCTTACAATTTCGGCTGGGCTTCACTTTCTGGGCTACTTTCGCGATGCCGTTCGTGAACGCGTCCACTCGCCTGCGATTGCTGCTGTTCGAAAAGCCTTCTTACCGTCAGCGCTAGCTGCCGCAACAACATCACTTGGATTCATTTCACTTTGCAGCAGCGAATTGGTGCCGATACGTTCATTCGGACTATATGCGGCGATCGTGGTGCCTTTGAATGCGTTTTTGGTCGTTGGCATTCTTGCGATCCATGTGACCTGGACGCATAGCCGCAATTGGCGATGGCATCCAATGTCACTGTATCGTGAAGCAGCGAACGAACCGACTTCAACGAACCCAATGGCTCACCACTGGTCGGCGGTTTTAGTCAAAATACTGCTAACGCGGCCGCTGACAATACTCACCCTTTGGTTAGTCATTGTTTTATGTGTAGGAGTGGGTGTTACGCGACTAAAGACAAGCGTCGGAACACACAAGATGCTGTCGCCTGACACCAAGTTGATTCGCGACTATGCGTGGTTGGAAAGTCATATCGGTGCGTTAGTGCCAATCGAATTGGTGTTGCATTTTCCTAAAGACTCCAATGGGTCAACGTTTACGTTGTTCGAGCGATTGCGTTCGTTAGACCGACTTCGCCGTGGGTTTCAGAGCATTCCGGAAATTCAAAGTACGCTGTCAGTATTAAATTTCATGCCAGCCCTACCCTACGACGCCAGTGTTCGCAGTACAGCGATCAAATCTGTAATCACCGCTAATGCGAATCAATCAATGGAACGCTTCAAGGAAATGCGCGTGATGTACGAGGACGATCACGAACAGTGTTGGCGTCTGAGTGGTCGCGTCGCGGGCTCAACAACGACAGACTATGAGCAAATTCTGAGTCAAGTCCAAATAGCGATTGCCAGTTTTCACAGCGAGGAAAAATATGGTTCGATTCAGGTTGACGTGAGCGGTGGTGTGCCGTTCATTTACCGAACTCAGCGTCAACTGATGGTGGATTTGCTCAGTAGTTTCTCGAGTGCATTTGCAATGATTGCGATTACAATGGCACTTGTGTTTCGTAGCGTTCGAGCGGGATTGCTGAGCATGCTGCCCAACGTCACACCCGCAGCGATCGTTTTCGGAATCATGGGCTGGGTCGGGCTTGAAGTTGAACTTGGAACGGTGCTAACTGCGAGCGTCATGATGGGAGTTTGCGTTGACGACACGCTGCACTTGGTTTCCCATTTTCGATCCTTGAGGTCAGTGGGAATGTCGCCAGCGATGGCCGTGGAAGAAGCCTTGTCGAACTGTGGCGGTGCGATGCTCCAGACAGCCTTGGTTTGCGGTGTCGGTATGCTAGTCTTTGCATTGAGCCCGTTCACGCCAGTCTCGCGTTTTGCTTGGCTGACCTTCTCGCTGTTAATGATTGGCGTTATCAGCGACCTTGTTTTGACGCCTGCAATCTTGCTTTCGCCACTGCATCGAGCGTTTTATCGTGAACCTGTTGCACAACCAACTGACAAAGAATTGCAGATGGATCAATCAGCGGAGGTGTCTTCGTGAGTATTAACACAACACTTCGCTGTACTGCATTCGAAGAACTGATGTTTGCCCAAGACAGTCCGCCATATCCATGTGTGATCGTCGGCAGAACTCAAGTGCGCGGGACAATTGTACGCAAATGGTTTGAGGAAGCGATCGAGCAAATGATTCGGCGGCATCCGTTATTTCGGGCGCGCCGCCGAATGCGTTGGGGACGCTCTGCATGGGAAATTCAAACAGAGCCCAAGTACAGAATCGAATGGATTGCTAAGCGCGCGGACTCAACGTGGGCTGACGATTCTTATGTGGATCTTCGCAAGGACATTGGTCTTCATGTCACGATCGAAGAGCAACGTGAAGATTCGTTTTTGGTTTTTCGAGTCCATCACGCAATCGTCGATGGGCTAGGTTACTTCAATGCGCTACATGACATGTGGGCTATCTACGATTCACTTGCGACAAGTGCCCCGTTAAACCTTCCTGAGATAAAAGAGGACGAATTACCGAATCGAAATCATTTTGGCATGACTTGGCGCAAACTGCTTGAGACCATCCCTAGACAGATGGTTGGCTTGGCGGGCATTCGTCAATTCATCATGAGACGCCCAGTGCCGTTGGTTGCACATTCGCTTTTCTGGGGACCAAGTGCGGTTCCGTTGCCCGTTGAAGTTGTCAACCATCGATTTGATCAATCTGTGTCCAAGGCAATCGTTGACGCTGCAAAACGGTTGAAGGTAAGCCACAATGACCTAATCGCATCGTGTATTTTTCGAGCATGCGAAGCGTTTCGCGCATCATCATCTAAACAGACGGATTCCGACTGGCTGCGGATGATGGTACCAGTAAGCATGCGCACCACGAAGACGGATTACCAGCAAACGGCATGTAACATTGTTAGTTCCGTCTTTCTTGATCGGACGCCAGTACAAATTCGAGATCGAGATTATTTGCTAGACAGCATTCATAAGGAAATGGAGCTGATTAAAACCAACCGCCTTGCGCTGATGTTTATATTGTCAATCTGGCTGCAAAAAATAACCTTGTTCCGAGATATCAGTGCTCAACCACCTTCGAAGTGCCCGGCGTCACTTGTATTCACTAACCTCGGCAAAGTCTATCGCCGGTCATCGTTGTGTGATGGCCAACAACGCGTCGTTGCAGGCGGGTTGATTATTGAAGACGTCGACGCCGTCGCGCCGCTAACCCCCTACATGTCTGCCGCTTTCTCAGCGCTACAGTATGCCATGCGATTGTCGCTTTCTCTTCGCTACGATCCGCGAGTCATCCAGCGCCAACAGGCAGAAGACTTGCTCGCGAAGGTTGTCGCCGATTTGACTTGTCACACGACGTCCGATGATTCAGCGGAGAACGCAAAACCATCCTTAAACAATGTCGAAGCGGGAGCAATATGAACCCTGTTTTCATTGCTTTGGCAAGTACGCTAATTATATCGGTGGCGATTCAACTATTTCTCGTGGCCGGCTTTGTGTTTCGACTAAAACGTTGGCAACCACTTCTGCTGGAGGATGATCTATGTCCGCAGTCAGTGGTCATTTTATGCTTACGAGGCGGTGATCCATTTTTGGCGAAATGCATTGCGGGTTTACTGACGCAGGATTATCCGAACTATCACGTTCATTTCATGGTGGATAGTACCGCTGATCCTGCGATGCCAATTCTCAAGGCAGCGATCGCCCAGCATTCATTTACTCATTTCAAAATCGAAACGCTTGCAGCGCCATCAACCACGTGCAGCCTGAAGTGCTCTAGCCTGATTCAAGCGATTGATGGCATTGATCCAGCAACCGTATTTATTGCACAATTGGATGCAGACACGATTCCTCACTCGAGCTGGCTTCGGGAACTTGCGACAGCACTCGTCCCAGCAAATGTTGGTGCTGCGACAGGAAATCGCTGGTACATGCCTGAGCGATGCAGCCAAGGTGCAATGATCCGTTACGTGTGGAACGCGGCAGCGGTCGTGCAGATGTACTGGTACAGCATCGCCTGGGGCGGAACACTGGCGATCAAACTAGATTCGATCAGAAAAGCGAGATTGATTGATCGCTGGAGCCGGTCGCTTTGTGAAGACACAATGCTCCGTCAACAATTGGGTTCGATTGGACAGAAAGTTGCGTTCGTTCCGTCTTTGATGATGGTCAATCGTGAAGATTGTACGGTTCGGTCTTTCGTGCCTTGGGTAACGCGCCAGCTTTTAACCGCGAAGCTTTACCATCCTTTCTGGCTTGCCGTCGCCGCACATGGGATCAGCTCCGCGATGGTTCTACTGTGGGGCTGGATTTGGTTTCTGGTCGTTATGGTTCAACGCGATTGGATGATGGCTGGCCAATTGTGTTTTGTGATGTTGTCGTTTCAGGCTTGCTTAACGCTCATGATCCCGTGTCTGGAGTCTGCCGTCAGCGGAAGGCTGCGCTCGCGCCGTGAACCAACGGATTGGCAGCGTGATCTTAGCTGGCTGCGGTTCTTCTGGTCTGTCTGCGCGACACAATTGGTTTACACGTGGGCGTTGCTGTCATGTCTCTTTCTCAAGGCCATTGATTGGCGAGGCATTCGGTACAACATTGCTGGTTCATGGAACATCAAAATGTTGCAATATCGTCCGTTCACTGACGAAAAAAAAACATCGGAAGTTGCGCAACAATCACTCTGAAGAACTCACTGATCTCTGACAAACACAACCCGCGCGGAGAGCCTGTTTACTTTGAATGTCAAGCACGAAGCGGCACCGGCTTGCACAAATAAAACTGACCAACCAAGACGAATGCTTTGCCTTGGTTGGTCAATAGAAATTCGAAACCATTTAGGGAAGGAAAATTTGTCGGTTACCTCCTCAATAGGACGGCGAAGGTCTATTAATTCGCACGCGTTAGTGCCACTGCGGTTGTTTTTCCTTTCGCCACACTGAACGATCCTGTTTTGTCAGGGGTCGTGTTGGTTGGCGTCGTCGCCGAGAACTTAACGCCGTAGGTGTGAGTGCCTTGCTTCAATTTGGTGAAGGTATACTTCCCGCCTGGGGGAATCACTTTCCCGCCTTTCTTTATAAAGTCTGCAATGGCAGGCGGCGTGGTCTGATCCAAGATCACGTAGGCGTCGACCGTGGCCTTATTGGTAAACGTGGCGTTACCAGTGGTGCTACCACCAGCAGATGCGATGGACGGAACAGCCAATGCGAACAACAGGGCTAAACAGAATTTATTCATTATTTGTTTCTCTAGGGGTAACTTATAAGTGTGACTTAACGTTTAACAGAAATACTAAACCGTACACGGAAGGAATACTTGTCTTTAGACTCCTCATTAGGATTGGGTGGGAAAGTGAAGATGGGTTTTAATTCGAATTCGAAACCGGTAGTCGCAATTTCATGCGAATTTGGTGAACTGGTTAGTGCTCAAAATTGGTGCTGACATTTTCACGGCCAAATACTTACCTGCAGTTCCACCAGGGTAAACGCACAGCGAACTAAAGAGCCATTTTTGCAGGATGTTCGCTTCAACATTGCAACCCTCCAAAAAAATGACGATATTGCTGCTATTGCTACTAGAACGGTTCTTCAACACCAGGAAGGTAGGCTATTTCGTCCCAGAAAGGATGTCAAGATGGAAGGGTTGTGCAATCCAGCAAATTCTAAAAGGCATGAAGCGGCCAAAGTCCCGTAAGCCTTGCAAGTGAATCCCGCTGGCTTGCCGTTGTTTTGTCCCAACGCCGTGAAGGTTTTTTTTCAGCAAGTTAAATGATTTTAGCGATACGGCGCTAGCGGGCTGTTGATTTAGTGAGCCGTACGCGCTATCGTCGGGCGCTACGGCAGGGCGCCTACCGTTGACGGCCCGTGGCTAGCGCCAACGGCTCACTAAAATGATGAAACCCACTAAACCAACAGCCCGCGAGCCGTCCGGTATCTCTGAAGCTTGAGGCACCGGATGGCTCTCGCCATTCCGCGAAATAATCCTTCACGGCGTTGGGTTTGTCCGCGTCGGGCCACGATCACAACCAAATGGCGAAGCAGGAATGAGCCCCTCACCGAATTGGTCCGAATACAGTTATTTGCCATGAATAAGCACGCTATGTACAATGAGGGGCGAGATCTACAACTTTATTGAACCGCTGGTTCAAACATATCGCTTTGGCTGGTCGGTTCCTTGGATCGACTTTGAAATTTGCATTTTGGTACTCGCTGTATGTTGGTTTACCGTCAATTCGCATTGGTTCATTCACCCGGAGCCGTTTCTCGCGGTCCAATCCGGGGCGATTTTTGGGTACTTCTGCTGGTCGCGGTTTTGACGAATTTGGTTCCGACTTCCGTTGTCGATGCGGACGAAAGTATATTGGACTTTAACCGCGATATTCGCCCAATCTTGGCGGAGAATTGCTTCTATTGCCATGGCCAAGATGCGAGCAAACGCCATGCTGACTTGCGGCTAGATGATCAAACGGTGGCGATCGAATCGGGAGCGATCATTCCTCGAAACGTCGAAGGCAGCGAACTGGTGGTTCGACTCCGGTCGACCGATCCCGATACACAAATGCCACCGCCAAAATCGAACCGCAAGCTTTCGGATGATCAAAAGAAGGTTTTAGAACGATGGATTTCACAGGGTGCGCAGTATTCTCCCCACTGGGCATTTATCACGCCACAGCGACCGGAGTTGCCGGTCGTCGTGAACGGTTCGTGGGTGCGAAATTCAATCGATCGGTTTGTCTTGGCAAAACTTGAGGGCCAAGGCATTTTGCCTTCCCCAGAAGCCGATCGTGCGACATTGATCAAACGACTGTATTCAGACCTACTCGGACTTCCTCCGACCCCGGATGAAGTCAAAGCCTTTCTCGACGACATAGATCCCAATGCGTACGAACATTTGGTCGATCGACTTTTGAACAGTCGTCACTATGGCGAGCGATTGGCGCTGCCGTGGCTAGATGCAGCCCGTTACTCTGACAGCAACGGTTTTCAACAAGAGGGTGACACATGGCAATGGATCTGGCGCGATTGGGTGGTCAAAGCGTTCAACGATGACCTACCATTCGACCAGTTCACGATTTTGCAACTGGCCGGTGATCTTTTGCCGAATGCAACCGACGAACAAAAGATAGCCAGCGGTTTTAATCGCAATCACATGCAGAACGGCGAAGGCGGTGCGATCGCGGAGGAGCAACGTTTTGTTACACTGTTCGATCGTATCGATACGACCGCGACGACTTGGCTGGCGCTGACGATGGCGTGTGCACAGTGCCACGACCACAAATATGATCCGATCACACAGCGAGACTATTACAGCTTGATGGACGCGTTCAATCGTGTTCCCGAGTCAGGCGTTCCGGCTTTTCTGTCTTCGCGCATTCGCCTGGGCACCCCGTATCTCGACCTTCCATCGGAAGAGAACAAAATCAGGCTTGCTGAATTCGATGAGAAAATCAAGGTCGCACAAGCAAATGCCAATGTCGTTCTAGACACACTGTATGCAGGCTGGAAGGCTGGTATTTTCGCCGACGGCAAACCAGCGGAAGGCAAGGGGTTACCTGAGGGCGTCACAAACTTACTGAAGAAGCCAGAAGCAGAACGCAGCGATGACGAAAAGAAGCAAATTGAAGATGGGATGAGAGCCTATTTCAACGAAAAGATTCAACCTACGTTCAAGTCAAAGTTTGGTGAGATCGCGACGCTCGAACAATTCATCAACGAGCGTAACCAGTATCGAAACGACCAGACGCCACGACCGATGGTCATGAGTGATGCCCAGCCTAGAAAGACTAGTATTCTTGAACGCGGTGAGTATTTGAAGCCAACCGAAGAAGTCAGTTTCGCGACACCTTCGTTCCTTCTGCCGCTGCCGGAGGGCGTTCCCAAAAATCGACTCGGCTTTGCCCAGTGGTTGGTCTCGGACGCCCATCCGCTGACCAGTCGTGTGCAGGTCAATAAAATGTGGCAGCACTTTTTTGGAACCGGAATCGTAAAGACTTCAGAAGATTTTGGCGTGCAAAGCGAGTACCCAATACACGGGGCGTTGTTGGACTGGCTGGCTGTTGAGTTTCGAGAATCTGGCTGGCGCATGAAGGCATTCAATCGACTGATATTGACCAGTAGTACCTACCGCCAAACCAGTCGAGTGACTGAGGAACTGAGGACACGAGACATTGAAAATCGCCTTTATGCCCGTGCGAGTCGGTTTCGGATGCCATCGCTTATTCTGCGAGATTGGGCATTGGCCGCTGCCCGTTTGATGGACCCAAGAATGGGTGGTGCACCGGTTTATCCGTACCAGCCCGGCGAGGTTTGGGAAGCGTTGGCGATCACCAAGGAACGAGATTTTACTTACCCACTTTCCAAAGGCTCTGATCTTTATCGTCGTAGTCTGTATACGTTTTGGCGACGTACGGTCAGCCCCGCTAACATGTTTGACAACGCGAATCGCCAAACTTGTCGAGTGCGCCAATCGTCGACCAGCACTCCGCTGCACTCGTTGACAATGCTGAATGATCCAACCTGGGTTGAGGCGGCGCGAGTCCTTGCGGAGAAGACGATGAAGTCATTCGAGCAGACACCGGAACAGCTTCGCGTAGCCTTTACCGCCGTCGTTTGCCGTATGCCAGCCGATCGAGACATGCAGAAACTGCAAAACGCTTGGGATACGCAGTTCAGCCATTACCAATCAAATGTCGAGCAAGCCAAAGAACTGCTAAGCGTCGGCGCGGCCCCTCGTGACGAAGCGATGGATCCGGCAAGGCATGCGGCGCTGACGATTGTTTGTTTAGCGATTTTGAATTTGGATGAAGCGATGACACGTGAGTGAATTAGGGGTAAGAATGATTGATCAGATGCAACGTCAAAATCTCGAGCGAGTCACCCGTCGTCAGTTGTTCGGTTCTGCGGCAACAGGCTTGGGCACCGCTGCGCTGGCCTCGCTGCTGAACAGCGAGACGACGTTGGCAGCCGGTTCGCCGACAGCATCGCTGACCAGCTTACCTGGCCTGCCTCATCATCCTCCCAAGGCCAAACGCGTGGTCATGTTGTGGCAAGGTGGCGGTCCATCGCATGTTGACTTGTTTGATCACAAGCCAATGTTGCAGGAGATGGCAGGTCAAAACATACCGGACTCGATTCGTGGCACGACTCGCCTTTCAACGATGTCCAGCGGCTATGGAAAGTTTGCCTGTTTACCCGCGATCAAACCATTCAAACAGTACGGAAAATGCGGCTTATCGCTAAGCGAAATGCTACCATCCATCGGATCGATTGCCGATGACATTTGCGTCGTTCGCAGCATGAATACGGAAGCCGTCAATCACGCCCCCGGTGTTACGTTCTTTATGACCGGTGCGCAAGTTCCAGGGCGACCAAGTATGGGCGCATGGCTATCGTACGGACTTGGAAGCGAAACAGAAAACTTGCCTGCTTTTGTGGTGATGACTTCGAGTGATCGCGAGAAAACCTGCGGCCAACTCTTCTTTGATTACTACTGGGGCAGCGGATTCATTCCTAGCCGATATCAAGGGGTTCGCTTCCGAAGTACCGGCGACTTGGTTCCCTATCTCGCCAATCCGCCAGGTGTGACCAAGGAATCGCGGCGAGCCATTCTCGACAGCTTGTCAGCGATGAACAGCGATCATTTGGCCGATTATGGTGACCCGGAAATCGATACTCGCATCGCTCAATACGAAATGGCGTTTCGAATGCAAACCAGCGTCCCTGACTTGACTGATTTTTCAGACGAATCACAAGCGATCTTAGATCGGTATGGACCTGACGCGCTTGTCAAGGGAACGTTTGCGAATAACTGCTTGGTAGCACGGCGGTTGCTAGAACGCGGTGTCCGATTCGTGCAGCTCATGCATGCTGGCTGGGATCAACACGGAAATCTTTTTTCGCACCTTGCCGTGCAGTGTCGCGATACGGAGCGAGCTTCGGCGGCACTTGTCCTGGATCTGAAGGAACGTGGCTTGCTCGACGATACGCTTGTCGCATGGGGCGGTGAATTTGGACGCACCCCGTTCGGCCAAGGCGATCCAGCAAAGCCTTCCGGTCGAGACCACTTTGGCAGAGCCTACAGTTGGTGGCTCGCCGGCGGTGGCGTAAAGGCGGGAACCACGTATGGCGTGACCGACGATTTCGGTTGGAATATTACAGAAAATCCCGTCCATGTTCATGATATGCAAGCCACGGTCATGCACCTGTGTGGCATCGACCACACGCGTTTAACGTTCCGTTATCAGGGTCGCCAGTATCGACTCACCGATGTTCATGGCGAGGTCGTCAAAGGTATTTTGACTTAGGAGTTGACGAAACAACCGGTTATTGCCGCCTTTCGCTCCGCGAAAGAGCGCTCTTTCTTACCACGTCCGTTAGAGCCTTGTAAGGCCCGAGGCTAACGCTGGCCTGTTAAAAATTTGGGGTTGAAATCGAATTTAATAACGAAATTTTGAATTGATATTGATCCGACCGAATGCTACGACGGGGTTCATCCCCGTCGGGCAATAATCCCAACCAGAAGTTGCTGGCGGAGTGAACCTCGCTACCATGCGGCTTGTCCGCATGGGGCGCTAATCAATCGTTATACGCACACTGTACGATCATTTTCTGATCATGGCCCGACGGAGACAAGCTCCGCTCGCGGCGGGCTCCAACTGCCGATTCTCACTTTTCTTTGCAACATTTCAGCGACATCGACGACAACCTAAGTGGTGACCGCAATTCACTTGGAATTTGCGGCAATTTTCGATTTTCTCCAAGCAGGAAAACGGTCATGTTGCGTTTCGTAAAATATGGTTTGATGTCGGTTGTGGCCGTGACGAGTGGTGGTTTCTTACTGCTTGGCATGAGTTTCCCAAGCTACCTGCGAACATCCGCGACCACGGTTAGACAATCTGTCCAAGAAACCGTGCCCATTGAATTCCAACTACGCCGGACGCGAGATCTGATCGACCAAGTCTTGCCTGATCTACAGTCCCAAGTGCGCATTATCGCTCAGGAAGAAGTCGCAATCGCCGGACTTGAATCAGAGATTGCGCGAGACAACGCCCGATTGGAATCTGAGCAAACGGCGCTGTTGTCTCTACGCACTCAAATGCGAGCCCAGCAGGTGGCGTTTGAAGTGAACGGCTCCAAGATCTCGCGTGAGCAGATGACGGAGCGAATCCATCAGCGGTTCGAACAATTCAAACAAGGCGAGATGACGCTGCAAAGTAAACAGCGTTTGTTGGAAAAACGTAATGAAGGGCTCGCTGCAGCGCTCACGACGCTCGATACAATGCGACATCGCAAGGCAGAATTGGAATTGAAGGTCGAGGCACTTGCGGTGCAGTGTCGTCTGATCCAAGCTTCCGCAGTCGCAACGGGCTCCAACGTCGATGCCAGCCATTTGTCCGAAGCAGATCAATTGCTTGATCAACTGGAGACGCGACTGGCCGTGGCCCAGCGAGTGTTGGCGCATGAGCAAGAAGGAATTGAAATCGAAATTCCATTGAACAAAGATACGGTGAGCGAAGAACAAGTGCTGTTGGAGTATGATCGGTACTTTGGCGACGAAGAAGAAAATCAGCCGGATTCGAAACTGACGGTGCTTAACCACTAGATCGGCAAGCAAAGCTTTAAGGAACATAACGTGGGATAGGCTTCCAGCCTGTCGTTTCTCGATTGACAGGCTGGAAGCCTATCCCACTTACTAAACCCAACTTCTTGTTCAGGCTATTTCCTTGTTTCAACTTGACCTCAAACGTGCTGAAGTCGCGCTCGCGGGCGGTCGCTTGGAAGAAGCATGCAAGCTTGTCCAGCAACCCAGCGTTCGCGAACATCGTCAAGGGCAACGTTTGGTTGATGAGTTGATTGAAGCACTATTGGTTCGAGCCAGCAGTCATATCGATCTTGAACGCCTCGAAGATGCTAGGCACGACGCGAACTTGGCATTTGCATTGGGCGGTCATAAAGCAGAAGTTGCGGAAGCACTCAAGCAAGTCAAGGCACTGGAGCGGAAGCGAATCGAAAAGGCAATCTCTGTCAATGACTTTGAGTCTGCGCTGGCAGCCTTCGCCGCGCTCAGTAGTGAAGAGCTTTCCGACCCCGAGTTCATCCGGCTTGTACCGCTCGCAGTACAACCGCTGGCTAGCCGCGGTTTTGATGAACTTGTGTCGGGGCGAATTGATAGAGCCGTTATGACCGATAACTTGCTCGCGCCAGTTCGACGCCACTCTGCCAATGCCGTGGAGTTGCACGACCAAGTAAAACGTTGCCACAACGTCAGCGAACTGATCCGAGCTGGTCGCCATGTCGAAGCGGAGCGGGAACTTTCATTGTTGGCACATACGATTCCCGCAGCGGACTGGATCGTGAAATCACGAACCGAAATTTCAACCGTGATTGAATCGATTAGTAGCGTCTTATCGGGACCGATCGGGCTGCTTTCGCCTGCTTGTCGATCGATCCACGTGGCGAATCGAAACGCAGAACGTAAGGATTCGATTTGCGTAAATCCACCGACGAACCAGTGGTTGCTGCAAGTGGACGGCGTTGGTGGTTTGTTGCTTCATCGAGATTCGCAATTGACAATCGGCGCAGCGGCATCCTCGTCGCGTTTCGATTTATCCATTCAAACCGATGGCCTCAATAGCCCCATCAACCTACGTCGCAATGGCGACGATTACTTTGCCGAGTCGCCATCGCCATTCCATGTAAATAGCCAACCATTGACACGGCGACTGCTGACTTCAGGCGACCAAATTGCGGTTGGGAATCGCGGCCGGTTTCGTTTCACCAAACCGGTTCCGGCTAGCGCGTCGGCCGTATTGCAGTTTACGGGTGCGGGGCTAGCACGACGTGATATTCGCAATGTGGTGATGCTGGCCGACTCGTTGCTGTTTGCTAAATCAGGCGGGCATTTTAATCTCGACAATGAGCCAAATCCGATCGTTGTTTATTGCCAAGGAGATTCGCTTGCCGTGCGAATGCTTGCTCGTTCAGATAGGGAATCAGAAACGCAACCACTGCGTGCGGGTGAATCGATCGTCGTGGGCCAAACCCGTTTTGCACTCGCCCACTACTCATCGCGATAAGGACGCCTCTTCATGGCTGTGTATCAATTTCAACAAGGCGATCGACCGCTCGACGGTTACACGATTCAGTACGCGTTGGGGCGCGGTGGCTTTGGCGAAGTCTATTTTGCGGTCAGCGATGCAGGACGCGAAGTCGCGCTCAAAATCGTGCAGAACTTTGAAGACATTGAGCTGCGTGGGATTCGTCATTGTATGAATCTGAAGAGTCCGCACTTGGTTACGATCTTTGATGTGCGATTTGCTGCTGATGGAACGCCATGTGTCATCATGGAGTATGTCGCAGGCCCGTCGCTTCGCGAAATCATTGATGAGTCGCCTAGTGGACTGGGGCCTCAGCGATCGTCATTTCTGTTGAGAGAGTTGGCGAAAGGAATCAGCTATTTACACGACGCGGGAGTCGTTCATCGTGACTTGAAGCCACACAATGTATTTTTTGAAGATGGCACGGTAAAAGTTTGCGATTACAGCTTGAGCAAAGCGATTTCGACCAGCCACCGCAGCGGCCATACAATGACAGTTGGCAGTGTGCACTACATGGCCCCCGAAATCAGCATGGGGCGTTATGACAAGACAGTCGATATTTATGCGTTAGGCATCATCCTTTACGAGATGCTTCGCGGAGTACCCCCATACGTCGGCGAAAGCATGGGAGAGGTGTTGATGAAACATCTCAGTAGTCATCCGGATTTGAGCGGAATTCCTGAGCCGTTCGCGTCGACCATCGCGAAAGCGATGCGACGTGATCCTGGCGAGCGTTTTCAATCGGCACAAGCAATGGCTGAATCGTTAGTCAGTCAACCTATGGTTGGCGAGCAGCTTCAGTCTTTTAATCCCCAGACGCTATCGATGGTTGGCGAGCGTAATCGGCGACTGAAGGGCAATCGTGACGAACGCGCATCGCAGCCGTTGTCCGAAACGTTTACTTCGCCTGCGATGCTTCACGACACAAAACCAGCCGCAATCGTGGTTGCCCAAGACGCTCCACCCGAGCCCGTCGGACTTTTGCAGCAATTCGCACTTTGGTACTCGCCATCGGAAATAACGCTTCGTAATCCAGATCGGCTAAGCGCACCCATGCGAATTCTGATCGCCGTCATCACTGCTACACTCATTTCGCTCTATGGAACGATATCCGGAACGATTTCGGGATCAGTCAATCCAATCTTTGACAGGGTATCGTTTTCCTTCGTGTTGCTGTCGCACTTATCTATGACGTTCGTTATTTGTCTGGGGATGCTGGGTTTGAGTCAGTTGAACTTTGGGCATTGGATTTGGTGCGGTTTCGCAATTTTCAAACGCCGTGATGATCGATTATCCCCCGACATTGCTTTTACGTTTGTTTCACGAGCGATTCTGGTTGGCGTAGGTTACGTGATCCTGTCCGAAACCGCATCCAATTCGCCTGGAAACAAGGAGCGCGTCATACTCGGTGTCGCGGGCGGTGTTCTGTTGTCACTGATGGCATTGGACTGGCGTTGTTTCGCGGCACCGCATCGGCACCATCGCATTCTGATTCGGCCAACAATTCTCGCAGGACTGATTGCATTATTCGGCTCGTTGATTGTGTTGGGTGAGAGTCGATGTGAGATCATTAGTGCTGCATTTGCGATGTCGCTTGCTCTTGGTCTGCAACTCGTCGCGCCTCTGCGACGCGCAAAGCTAATTTCGAATCATGACCATTTCGATGTTCCTACTCATCATGAGGAAAAAAACCAAATGCCTCCGATACGCTTGGAAGAAACTCAGGAGGTCGTAAGATGAACTCAAGTGTAAGTTTCGGTGTGACGTGGCTCGGGGTCTTGATTCTCCTCGCCATTGGTTTTGCCGTAGCAGCGTTTGTGATCAGCATGATTATCAGGAAAGGTTCACGGAATCCTTTTGCTGTTGGCGTATTCTTCTTTGGAGGATTACTCGGCGGCACGGTGCTGTTTTTATTGCTTGTGTTTTTCTTCAAGAGTTCCGTGAAACCTGTAAGCACTGTTGTATTGCTCCAACCCCCTCCTGAAAGTTTTGGACACGAGCTAGCTCAGAAAACGGCCGGACCTGATCAACCTGCGATGCCAACTCCGTCAATGCCTTCGAATGTAGTGATGTATCCCGATCCAAACGCGATCGCAACTATTCAGCGGCCTTCGCCGCCAACCGAATGGATGTCAAGTGATCTCAAGGCATTTGACGCCGATGTTTATCCTGGACTTGTTCAGGCTGCTACACCGCTCGCCCGGCAAGTTCGGGCAAAACTGGAGGCGAATCGATTACTACAAAACAATACGACTGGCGATGGAATTATTGATCCGCAACAGGTAATCATTGCCGCGAATCTAGTGGCTCCAGAGTTTCGCTCATCTGTAACAGAGCAATTTTCGGAGGAAATTAGCAAGCATTTTGACAAGTCAAGCATTTCGACCACTGATTCATCAGTGGACAGCATCTTTGGCAATATTGTTGTTCTCAGAATCGATTCGCAGAATGCACAACGCGCAAACGCACCCTGGGATAATCAGTTTATAGCCGTATCCAACGGAACACTGCTCTGCGAAGCGAGAACCCAGATTGGCCAAGCAAACATAACGGTCAAGTACGTCGAAAAACCTTGGGTCGAATCGTTTGGAACCTTCACGATGGAACGACCTAATAAACAATTCATGGCAGGTTACTCGACGTCGCTGGCGTTGTCTGAAGCTGACGCAAAACGTGAAGCGATGAGCGATGCATCCGAGAAACTTCGGCAGTCCGGGTTTACCCATTTCCCGATTGGGGAATCATACGCCTGTGATCGCTTTGTGCAAAAGTTGTCGCGACCGTATGGCGATGTTTGGCGAGTCGCATTTTTGTTTGACCTGTCATCACCATTGCTTGCTCATCATGCCGTCGCGACCGAGCACGCTCGCATGACAGCGGCTGTAAGATATCGAGCGTCAATTCTTGCGATTGCTGCGCTCTTTCTGATTACGATTGTTCTGTGCGTGGTGCTTAACCTGTTGACTTTAGGTTACTATCGAACGCAGCTCAGCTTTGGTTGGTCCGCATTATTATTGGGTATCGTTGTTATTGGTGGACTCGTGTTGATTGGATGATTTTGGCGTGAGCGAGGCTGACGAACATTTATTGGCGTTGATTCGCGACGGCAATCAAGACGGCTGGGGCCAATTCGTGTCGCGCTTTCAAGGTCGGTTGATTGCGTATGCCACTCGCCAAGTGGACCAACTCGCCACCGCAGAAGACCTTGTCCAAGATACGTTCGTCGGCTTCTTACAATCCATCAATAACTATCGTGAGCAAGGCGAATTGGAATCGTTCCTGTTTCAAATATTGCGACGTCGGATCGTGGATCACTATCGGCGGCGAGGTCAGAATCGCGAGTTACCAGCTTGCGGATTTCAAGCCGAAAATAGCGAATTACCTCAGATCAATTCGTTGGACCGGTCGATCAGCAAAGAGCCGAATGCAAGCACCTACGTTAGAAACCAGGAACAAAACGATGAAGACCGAAATTCGCTAGC
>JAYVSE010000433.1:0-8899 GCA_043775635.1 Planctomycetaceae bacterium
GTGCCAATGAGATTGAAAGTTTGAACGTTCAATCGCCATTGTCGCGAGCCGCCTTTTTCGTGCCAATATCAATTCCCAAAAGTGCTAAACTAGAACTAAGCTGATTAGCGCCCAATCAATATGTGGCGAATTACTCTCGATCTGGGACAGCCACCGGACATCGGAGGTAAGAAAATACCGTTAAACGAGTTCGCGTGAGATCTTTCCTTGGCAATCGTGATCGGTCGTTACAATGTGCCGACAACAGCTCGCGACGCAATTCTTGCCGCTTGGTTCAGCCCCGAAGCGTATGCCGTGCGTATCGAACGATTGACCATCACTGGAGTTGTCAAGACAATTCGATCAAGCTACTGCCTTTCTCGCAAGCTTTTGATGACTAGGAAGTTGACACGATCTTTGGAGAGGCTGGCCTCGATTGGTACTTCCTGACGACAGATGGCCCGTTCAATGAGTCAGGGATTCCGAATGGCGGATTGCGTGATTTGGAATCTGCGGAGATCGTGAGTGCTTTATAGGGCCGCGTCATTGCCAATATTTTGGGGATCAGCGGAGCTTTACGTACATTCGCTTACGTTGCTTGACAAAGAATAGGCGAGCATTTAGGATTGTATATAATCTTTAGAAATTCGGTAAAATAAATATTGACGATCTTCGCGAACGAATCATGGATCACGGAACCAGGCGGCAGAGTATTGTCGAAGCCCTGCTAAGCGAGTTGTTTCAAGGACAAATTAAGCCGCGTGAGCGGCTCCGAGTTGACTATTTGGCAGAGCGGCATGGCGTCAGCGTAACACCGATTCGTGAAGCTTTGGTTGAATTGGCTGGCTTAGGCGTGATTGAACTTCAGGCCAATCGCGGAGCAGTTGTGCGGGCCTTTGGGCCGCGGCAGGTTCGCGAGATATGCCAATTGCGTCGAATCTTGGAATGCGAGGCGACCCGTTGCGCATGTGGGCGGATCGCGCCGTTTGAATTGGCAACCCTTAAAGCTGAACTGTCCAAATTGGCTGGGGCTCGGCGCACGGCGAAGTGGTCGGCAGAAACGAGACGTCTCGACTCGCAGTTGCACGAATTGATCACGGAGCGATGTGGCAACGAGCGATTGGCCTACGAAATCCGTCGCTACTCCGTGTTGTTTCGGCTCCTGCGCGACGCGCGTCACGATAAGCGGACGGTGAGAAACAATTTCGCGCAAATGGACGAGAACGCAGAACATCTTGCGATCGTCGAAGCACTGATCGGGGGCGATACAGAGCGTGCTGCCGCCGCGATGGACTATCATGTGAATCAATCTGCCGCAGCGCTCGTAAAAGATCTGTTTGCAATTAGCGAGATCGAAGCGGACTTGGTTCCGTCATTCCTCCAAACGCGAAATCCTACCCCCATAGCAACGATCTGAGCATGAGCAATCCGCGTTTCTTGCCGCCGCGATTAGCGATCCTGCTGGTAGGCATACTTGCCGTCAATGCTTGCCGCTTGTGCACCAGCGTTGCGAAGGGTAAGGATTCGCCAATTGATTTCGCTCAGCAGGTTGCTCCGATCTTTGAACACCATTGCATTCGATGCCATTCGCCGAACGTGTCCAAGGGAGACATCTCGTTTGCCACAGCCGCAAGCCTAGCAGCACAGTCGTTGCTTATCCCCGGCGATCCAGACAACAGTCATCTGCTCGAAGTTGTGCGATCGATCGACGGTCAACCCCCGGAAATGCCTCAGGAGGGCAAACCGCTTTCCGCATCGGAATTGGAGTTGCTTCGGCAATGGATCGTAGAAGGCGCGAAATGGCCCAATGAATTCGTCGTTCGCGAACGCTCGAAAGCCGACGGGTCATGGTGGTCTTTGCAACCAGTCGCGGATGTTGCTCCACCTGCTCGGGGTGAACCAAACCCCATTGATAACTTTGTATTGGCAAAGCTCAGTGAACAGGGACTACAACCGAGTAAGCAAGCCGACCGCCGCACGCTGATTCGTCGAGTTTACTTTGATTTGATCGGACTTCCTCCGGCTCCTGATGACGTTAATCGTTTCGCCAACGATCCGAATGCAGACGCATATGAAAACTTGGTTGATCGATTACTTGAGTCAAAAGAATTTGGGCAGCGCTGGGCACGCCACTGGCTCGACATCGCACACTACGCCGACACGCATGGATTTGAACGAGATCAACGACGAGACAACGCTTGGCGTTATCGCGACTATGTGATCCGCAGCTTTAACGACGACAAGCCTTATCAACAATTCCTGCGCGAACAAATTGCCGGTGACGTGTTATCTCCAGACGATTCGAACGCTGTCATCGCGACCGGTTTCTTGGCTGCTGGGCCGTGGGATTTTGTCGGCCAAGTGGAAACTCAAAGCTCAGCGCTACGTCGTGCAGCCAGGGCAGCAGACTTAGACGACATGCTGACCCAGGTCATGACTTCGACGGTCGGCATGACGGTCAATTGCGCTCGATGTCACGATCACAAGCTTGACCCGATCACACAAGCGGAGTACTACGAACTAACCGCTGTATTCGCTGGCTTAAGACGCGCGGAACGCGACGTCAATGCAACCGAGCGACAACGATTCCAGACCGAGAAGTCGCGACTGGAAAAAGGGATCGCGAACGTCGTCATGAGTATCGGGCAGTTGAACGGAAAGCCAGTCGACTTAGCTGACGTCGTCGGTGGCGGTGATGGCTATGGCACTGGCAAGAAGGGGTTCGGAATTGACGTGCGATCGGGCAAATCACAAGACCCGTTCGTCGGTGACCTTGAAAACGTCAAACCGGGGGAATTCTCAGCGAGCGACTTACCATTCATCGACGGGGTCTTTGTTCCTGCGTTTGGTGAGACGCTGATCAGTACGACGGGCTTGGTGGCTCGCGGTTTGCCAAAACATAGCGGAAAAGCTTGGGACAGCATCCGTAACGGCCCAGTCAATAGCCAGTTCTCTACGAAACTAGGATCAGTCGACTTTGCCTCTGCTGCTCACTCCATGATCGGCTTGCACGCCAATGCAGGTATTACATTTGACTTGGAAGCCATTCGTCAGTCAGCCGGCTTCCATGAAGGAATGAATTTCACGACGACCGTCGGTTATGGAGGAAAACCAGAGACACCCAGTGCCGAATTCCAGATTCTGATTGACGGAGAACATCGGTCGAATGCAATGCTTGGCCGCAACGACACGAAATCGGTTGCCCTTAAAATTCCACCGACTGCAAGATTCTTGACATTTGTATCGACCGATGGCGGCGATGGATATTCAATGGATCAGATTTCATTCGGTGACCCGCAACTGGCCAATGCGCATCCTAAATCAACAGATACGAAGGCGCGCGAACAAATCGCTGCGCTCGAGCGAGAAAAGATTAGCTTAGAAGATGAGCTCAAATCGCTTGCCCCGCCGCTTGCGTTCTATGGGGTCGTTGCTGAGCAACCTCCCGAGGTTAACGTTTTAATTCGAGGTAATCCGGAAACGCCTGGAGAACCAGCGAAGCCAGGGACTCTGCGATTCGATGGGCCAGCGATGCACTTCGGTTCATCCGAGTTGACTGATGCGGAACGGCGCGTTGCGCTGGCAAACTGGATCACGGATCCAAAGAACCCGCTGACGGCACGAGTGATCGTGAATCGACTATGGCACTGGCATTTTGGACGCGGCATCGTTGGCACTCCCAGCGATTTCGGATTTGGCGGCGAGCGTCCATCACATCCGGAGTTGCTCGATTGGTTAGCGGCTGAATTATTGCGAGCCAAGGGAAGTTTGAAGCACATTCATCGACTGATCGTGACCTCAAAAGCGTATCGAATGTCCAGCCAGGTTGACGCGTTTGACTCGGAGCAAAGTGAGAGCGTGAGTGAATCACGAGATCCCCTCGTGATCGACGTCGACAATCGATTGTTGTGGAGAATGAACTCAAGACGACTGGAAGCGGAATCGATCCGAGATGCGGTCTTGTCGCTGACCGGGAAATTGAACCCACAAATGGACGGTCCGGGCTATCGCGACTTTGAATACCAGGAAGCCTATGCACCGATCTATACCTACAAAACCGCCAATGAATCCGAGTTGTGGCGACGTAGTATCTATCGCTACGTGGTCCGGACGACGCCACAGCAATTCTTGATGACACTCGATTGCCCCGACCCAGCGAATTTCACGCCTCGTCGCAACGTGACGACGACTGCCTTACAGTCGTTAGCACTGTTCAACAATGAATTCATGTTGCTTCAGTCGCAGTACTTTGCGGATCGACTTACCCGCGAGGCGACAACGCTGGATACTCAGATTGATTTTGCGTTTCAACTTGCATTTGGCCGCCCGGTTTCGCCTGCGGAACTGGACGCGTCAAGAAATCTCGCGACTCAGAGTGGCCTGATGCACTTTTGTCGCGTCCTCCTGAATGCCAATGAGTTTGTCAATGTGGACTGAACCTCGCTTGATCGCGACACGTCGAGAGGCACTGGCTGCACTGGCTGGTGGTTTTGGTTGGCTGGCCGCGCAGTCGTTACTGCACCATGAAGCGAACGCGGCCGGCTCTTCGATCGCAACGCACCACGCACCCAAGGCCAAATCGGTCATTCAGATCTTTTGTCCTGGAGGCATGAGTCAAGTTGACACTTTCGACTACAAGCCCGAACTTGCCAAGCGAGCGGGAATGCCCTTCGATCCCGATGGGAAGCTTGAATTCTTTGCGTCCAAGCCAGGCAATTGTCGGCCAAGTTTTTGGAATTTTCGTCAGCATGGAGAGTCGGGGCTTTGGATGTCAGACCTGTTTCCAAAACTGTCGACCTGTATCGACGACATGGCGTTTATTTATTCGATGCAAAGTAAAACGGCCTTGCATGGACCCGGATGCTTCATGATGAACACAGGTTTCACTTTGCCGGGATTTCCCAGCATGGGGTCGTGGGTCACGTACGGCCTCGGCTGTGAAAGTGAGAACTTGCCTGCCTTTGTCGTGCTGCCTGACTCACGCGGATTGCCGCCCGGCGGAATGATCAATTGGAGCTCAGGGTTTCTGCCCGCAGTCTATCAAGCAACGACATTTAATACACAAGCAGGCCAGCCGCCGATTGACGATCTGTTTCCGCCGAAGAGTTTTGCAAGCATCGGTCGACAGGCTGATCAATCAGATCTTGATCTGTTACAAATGCTAAATCGACGCCATCTGAGCGAGCACACTGGAAACACGGAATTGGAGGCGCGCATTTCAGCGTACGAGATGGCGGCCAAGTTACAACTCAGTGCACCAGATGTCACGAACCTTGATCGCGAATCAGCAGAGACTCACTCGCTCTATGGGCTGGACGATCCAGAAATTGGCCCGTTCGGCCGCCAGTGCTTACTCGCGCGTCGCTTGGTCGAACAAGGTGTTCGCTTCGTGCAAATCTACTGTGGCGCCGAGAACACGACGGCCGAAAAAATCCGTCCGAATTGGGACTCACATGAGGATCTCGCACGCGATCATGGTTACTGGGGACGAATTCTCGATACGGGCGCATCGGCACTGTTACAAGACTTGAAAGCTCGAGGCATGCTCCAACAAACGCTCGTGATTGGAGCGACCGAGTTTGGTCGGCAACCGGCTGGGCAAGGAGGCGAGGCAGCGGGCCGGGACCATAATGCCGGAGCATTCACGGCATGGATGGCAGGTGGTGGCGTCCGCGGCGGAACCGGTTTTGGTGCCACCGATGAATTGGGGTTCAAAGCCGTGGAGTCGCCCACGTACTGCTATGACTTGCACGCAACGGCCTTGCATCTGCTGGGACTCGACCATACCAAACTGACCTTCTACCACAATGGTATTCAGCGAAGACTGACCGACGTACACGGAGCTGTTATCAAGGAGATCCTCGCTTGAATATCGCGACACTTCTGGTTACCAGGCTCCGCCTAGTAACCCAATGCTTTACAGGCTCTGCCTGCGGAATTCTGAACACTCTCGTTGTGCCACACATCTTCAAATTGCTTCGGCCCCATGCCAGCTTGTCTGGCATGAGCCAAGTTTTAACAGTTAGCTTCGTTCACCTACGAATCAAGCTCGTAGGGGTCAGTTCGTTGACCGTACTTTGCTTGTCAATCGTCAATGCAGCCGATCCTCTCCAGGTTGACTTCAAGCGTGATGTGCTCCCGATCTTGCAGACGCATTGTATCGACTGTCATGGTCCTGAAACCGCCGAAGCCAAACTGCGCCTTGATTCGGTCGACTATGCTTTCAGAGGCAGTGACTCCGGCGAACTGACGATTGTTCCTGGATCAAGCGATAAAAGCTACTTGATCGCGCGCGTGACGGACGCAAATGAACATCATCGCATGCCACCTGATGCCGAGCCGTTGTCGAGCGATGTGATTGACATGCTAAAGGCGTGGATCAACGACGCAAGCGGTTGGCAGTCAGCGATCGCTGCTCGAGAATCGCACAAGATCGAACACTGGTCATTCATGCCGGTGACACGTCCCAATGTGCCAGACGCCAATACAGCGCAACCGATAGACGCTTTTGTCGATGCCAAACTGAACGATGCGAAGCTCGTTCGTTCTGATTCGGCGACGCGACGCGAGTTGATCCGTCGGCTGTTTCTGGTCATGCATGGCCTGCCGCCGACTCCCACGCAAGTAGAAAATTTTCTCAACGACCAGCGTTCCAATGCCTGGGAATCGTTGGTCCATGAAGTGCTTGCCAGTCAACGATACGGCGAGCGATGGGCAACGCATTGGCTTGATCTGGTGCGTTTCGGTGAAACCACCGGGTTTGAGACGAATCGCGAACGCCCGAATGCCTGGCATTATCGTGACTGGGTCATCGACGCATTAAACGACGATATGCCGTATGACCAATTCATCGTCGAGCAGATCGCGGGCGATGCAATGGGTGCTGACATGGCAACTGGTTTTCTGGTGGGAGGCCCCAATGACATTGTCAAAGGTGCTGACGTGCAACTGGGTTTGATGCAACGTCAAGACGAATTGGCCGACATGATCAATACCACCGGGACTGCGTTCCTTGGGCTGACGATCGGATGCGCGCGTTGCCACAACCATAAGTTCGATCCGATCTCACAATCCGACTATTACGCGATGCAGGCCGTCTTCGCGGGAGTCAATCACGGCGACCGCGAGTTACCACTTGAACCGACCGCTACCAAACAAATCGAAAAACTCGATAGTCAAATCACTGATCTGCGGCAACAACTATTAAAATTCATCCGAGGACCACAGTTGGCGGGTACAGCCAGTCGCCCTGCTGTCAAGGCAAACGAGAATATCGAATCGTTTGCACCTCGGAAAGCAAGATTCGTGCGATTTACGATTTCAGCATCGGGCCAGTCTGAGCCCTGCATCGACGAACTGGAAGTTTTCGCAGGTGAACAAAACGTTGCACTATCCAAAAACGGTGCAAAAGCAACGTCGTCAGGCGACTTCGTTCATCCACTTCACAAGCTCGCCCAGATCAATGACGGAGTCTTTGGAAACGCGAACAGTTGGATATCAAGCCAAGTCAACGCGGGCTGGGTTCAAATCGAACTTGCTTCAGAACAAACTATCGACCGAATCGTTTGGGGACGCGATCGCGAGGGTCGGTTCGGTGATCGATTGGCGGTTGACTACAAAATTGAATCGTCCCTGGATGCAAAGAACTGGACGCAGCTTGCAAGTTCGGATGATCGTCTTAATTCCAGTCCGACGTCCACAGCAATCGTGTACGAGTTTAATTCGTTTCCCGATGCGGAAGCGGAGCTAGGACGAACGAAATTGGCTGAACTGAATGAGCGCCTCAGTCAGCGAGAGGCGTTATCGCGACCCACCATGATCTACGCTGGAACGTTTGCGCAGCCAGGGCCAATTTACCGGCTGTATCGCGGCGAGCCGGGATCGCCTCGCGAGGAAGTTGCACCCGCTGCGATTGCGTCCTTGACCGGCTTGACGCTAGCGAACGATTCGCCAGAACAACAACGTCGCTTGGCTGTTGCAAAGTGGATTGCTGGTAAGAACAATCCGCTGACGGCGCGAGTGATGGTCAATCGCCTGTGGCAGTTTCATTTTGGCGTTGGCATGGTCGATACGCCAAGCGATCTGGGCGGCAATGGCACGCCGCCGTCGCATCCTGAACTTCTTGATTGGCTTGCCTCGGAGTTCATGGACAGTGGTTGGTCGATAAAACATTTGCAGCGAGCGATCTTGATGTCAGCGACCTGGCAACAAGATGGACGACCCAACGATGCTGGGCTCGCCGTGGATGCTGGTTCGCGATTGTTATGGCGTTATCCGCCGCGCAGGTTGGAAGCTGAGGGCATTCGTGATTGCATGTTGGCAGTGACCGGAAAGCTTGACCTGAGCGAGAGCGGCCCTGGCTTCAGCGCGTTCGTTGTCGACATGGAAAACGTCCGTCACTATTTCCCAAAAACCACGTTTGGTGCGGAGGATTGGAGGCGGATGATCTATATGACTAAAGTCCGCCAGGAACGCGACGCCGTCTTCGGCGTTTTTGATTGCCCGGATTACAGTCAAGTCGTCCCCAAACGCAGTCGCTCCACCACACCGCTTCAGGCGTTGAACCTGCTCAATAGCAATTTTGTCATGCAACAAGCGGACTTCTTCGTCGGACGATTAAATCGCGAGGCCAAATCGCCAAATGAACGTGTGCTGCTTGCTTATGAACTCTGTTTTTCGCGACCAGCGAGCACTGAGGAGATTGATGACGCGATTGCGTTTATTGACCAAACAAGTTGGCAGCAGTTCGCGCGAGCGATGCTGAATTCAAACGAATTTGTGTTCATTCCTTAAGGCGGCTTCGCAACGTAGGATAGGCTTTCAGCCTTTTTATACCCCACAACTTTTTCTTAGACCCCTGCCAGCTTGCCGCGTGGAATTAAGTAGCGGTACGGCGCGAGCCGTCCGGTGCCGTTTCGAA
>JAYVSE010000434.1:0-17762 GCA_043775635.1 Planctomycetaceae bacterium
CGGGCGGCTCGCGCCTCACCGCTAACAAAATGCTTCGCATTTTCGTTCCCAGGCAAGCTGGGTGGTGGCCGAAGGTCCTTTTGAAGTTGTGGGGTATAATTAGACGTCCAGCCTGTCGCATTGAAAATGACAGGCTGGAAGCCTATCCCACTTCCTAAAAGACTTCACCGCTGGGCAACGCGTGAGACGAACGGATTGAGTTGCACTTCGCCAAGCTTTGACGTACTCGCCTTTGCGGTGGCTAGGCTACCGGTTTTGTTTGCTGATGCGCTTGCACATCCGGTGGCACATGGCTCGACAATGTACGGGTTATTAACCGGGGGACGAACGAATTGCGGCGCAAGTTTTCCGCGATAGTCCGCAGGCGCATCCATCATCGGCGGTGAAGCAAATGGGCTCAGTCCATAGGGTCTTGAATAGCGTGAGCCGTAGTAGACCGGAGGGTTCAGGGCGAAGTAAGGCGGCGTCGGAAGCGATGTTGCATAGTGCGCCCCGTAAGGTTGATAAAAGCCAAATGGAACAAATGGGTATCCACCGTTTCCTTGGCCCGCAAACCCACCGGGACCAAACGCGGATGCGTTTGCGCTGGTGAATAATGCCCCAAAGCCAGCAAGACATAACGAAAAGTACAGTGGTTTCATCGGTTTCACTCGGAGATCAAAGGTTGCTTGGCTAGACGTCGCGGCTATTGATTTGTCAGAAGCAAATCGTTCGGCCTTATTTTCCACACTAATTGCTCACACGTGTCCAATCAACGATCATAACCCGACATTTCGCACTTGTTTCCGGTCCAGCAAGGCAGTTGCCTACAGCAGAATCGCTACAACCGCTCCAGCCCTGTTCCATCCAAACACCCTTTCAGTTTGACCTGTATCGCATGAAGATCAGTTGTGTCATTCATTCCCTCAACGGCGGCGGTGCTGAACGCGTCATGGCTGGGCTCTCCAGTCGCCTGCAAACCAGAGGGCACACCGTTACGCTGATTACGCTGGACGATGGACGTTGCGATCGACATGACGTCGATCCTCGCGTCAGCCGCCGACCGTTGGCCGTGATGCGTCACAGCCGATCGAAGCGTGCGGCGATCGCCAACAATTTTCGGCGAGTTCATGCCGTGCGAAAAGCGATTCGAGACTCGCAGCCTGACGTCGTATTGAGCTTCTGCGATGCAACGAACGTTTTGACGTTGCTCGCAACCCGAGGGCTAGGGTTTCCGGTGGTTGTCAGTGAACGAAGCGATCCTGAAACACAGTTGCTCGCTTGGCCATGGTCGCGGCTAAGACCAATGCTGTATCGGCGAGCGGATGATGTGATTGTGCTGACCCAAACGGCTGCTGACGCGGTCGCGGCTTGGTGTAAAAATCCACCAACGATCATTCCCTCGGCGGTCGATCAGCCGCCGCCAATTCATTGCCAAAAACTTGATCACTCAGAGGATAGAGTGCTGCTCGCGATCGGACGCCTGGAACGCGAAAAAGGTTTCGACCGTTTGATCGAAGCCTTCGCAAAGGTCGCAGGTCGCTACCCAACATGGCGACTGAGGATCGCTGGCGAAGGCTCATGTCGAAAGCAGTTGGAGCGGCAAGCAAACGAACTTGGCTTGTCGAATCGAATTGGCTTTGATGGTTGGATACGACCGATCTGGCCAGCATTTGCGGACGCGGATCTGTTTGTATTGAGCAGTCGATATGAAGGTTTTCCATCGGCATTGCTGGAAGCGATGGCAGCGGGCGTCGCTGTCATTTCGGTTGATTGTGAAAGCGGTCCGCGAGCAATCATTCGCAATGATGTCGATGGATTGTTGGTTGAAAACAACACACAATCGATCGTCGAGGCAATGGAGCGATGCATGAGTGACGAGACGCTACGAAAACGACTCGGAAATGCCGGTCTAGATGTCACCGAAAGATTCGGTTGGGATGCGATGGTCGATGCGTATGAGCAGTGCTTACTCAAGGTCGTGATGTCGGGCGGGCGACTGCGCGGACGACTGGGCGGGCCGAAAGAATCGTAACCATTTGCGAAATCGTGCATCCGTTGCACGGTTCGACATCTTTTCCTCCGCCCGTTTTTCCGCGTTGAGGAAAGGATTTGGAATTTTCCCGAAGGTCGTGAGTGCGTTTAGCGGGCTCGCGCGGTTACAATGACCCAACTCGTACGGATAAAAAGTACCTGTTTGTGATCCAGCATTGTGGCAACCGTGACGCATAGGCCAGTTGCATGTTCGTGACGCCCGTCAGTCTCTTGTATCGTCTCCGCGGGGCCGATGAGGTCGCTGCCTGGGGGCGATTCGTCGACCTCTACACACCGCTGCTGTATCAGTGGGCTCACAAGCTGGGAGAGCAGGACTCTGACAACGAGGATCTGGTCCAGGATGTCTTTCTAATCCTGTGGCGCAAGCTGCCTGAGTTTGAGTACGATTCCGACAAGAGCTTTCATGCGTGGCTGAAAACCATTTTTCTGAATCGATATCGATCTCGCCTGCGACGACGGAGTCCGGCGAACAGAGATTCTCGGGGCTTAAGCAACGTTGGCGCCAGTGTCCCCGACTTTAGTGAACAGTTGGCTCAGGAGGACGACACGCGGTTTCTGATCCGACAGGCATTTCGACTGATCGAAGGTGAATTCTCTTTGGTGCAGCAGCAGGTGTTTCGGGCCTACGTGCTGGAAGAGCAATCACCAGAAAAAGTGGCGAAAGAATTCGGGATCAGCCCAGGAACGGTTTACGGCATCAAGTCGAAAATCCTCTGTCGTCTGCGTCAGGAACTGCGGCAAATTCTGGACTGATTAAAATTTCTGTGCGGATTCGGGAAGAACCTGGCGGTCTCATGCGTACTTTGCATTGCCTTGTGAAACCGTAAAGGAGTTAAACGCAGCATGTCGCAGAATCAGCAATGCCCATCCCCCGGAACGCTCAGAAGCCTGATCGACGGCAGAGTCGACGAGCCTGAACTGTCGGTGCTCACGTCGCATTTGGAACATTGCACCCGTTGCCAGACTCAGGCAAGTACGCTGTTTTCCTCCGATACGCTGGTGGAATCGCTGCGGGGCGAGCCGTCTGCGACCGAACGAATCACGACCAATATCCCGCCGCAGCTCATTGAATCGCTGAAGCGGATTCCCAACGCCGATTCGCATGCCAGGCTCAGCAGGGATGGACTTGCTCGCGATCGCGGTCTGTCCGTTGATGATCTCGGGCTTAGTTTTCTGCATCCGGCAGTGGAGGCTGACGAGATTGGTAGGCTGGGGCATTATCGAATTCTGCAGGTTCTCGGCCGTGGCGGAATGGGAGCCGTGTTTTTGGCGGAGGAGCCGAAGCTGGGTCGACGGGTGGCACTCAAGGTGATGCTGCCAAGGATCGCCAGCATTCAGGCTGCCCGCGACCGCTTTTTGCGAGAGGCCAAGGCGGCGGCGAGTTTGAAAAATGACCACATCGTGACCGTTTATCAGGTCGATGAGTTCAACGGCGTGCCGTTTCTTGCCATGGAACTGCTGCAGGGCGAGTCGCTTGAACAGTCGCTTCAGGCGGGCCGCCGCTTCAGCATCGCAGAGACACTTCACATTGTTCGCGATGTTGCACGCGGACTTGCCGTTGCGCACGAGAAAGCTCTGGTTCACCGAGACATCAAGCCCGGCAATATCTGGCTCGAGCAATTCCCTGACGGTGGCGTGCGAGTCAAAGTTCTGGACTTCGGACTGGCTCGCGCCGAAGTCGAGGATTCCCACATCACAGAGTTCGGGACGATCGTCGGAACGCCGGCGTTCATGGCCCCCGAACAGGCACGCGCGGACCGTGCGATTGACGCGCGGGCCGATCTGTTTTCGCTCGGCTGCGTGCTGTACGTTTTGTGCACGGGCGAAATTCCGTTCAAGGCCGATACCACTGTGGGCACCTTGATGGCGCTGGCTTTGAACACTCCCATCGCGCCGAGTCAGCGGAATGAATCTGTTCCCGAAGAGCTTTCCCGACTGGTCATGCAATTGCTGGAGAAAGATCCAGCGCAGCGACCACAGTCAGCTCGCGATGTGATTGAACGACTGTGTCAGATCGAACGGTCCGTTGACGCGGCCAAAGCGCCGGCAGGATCGTTTGATAAAACGCTGCTGGGGTTTTCGAAACCGCTCCCCGCCTCGCCAAACGCAACAGACGCAGCCACGGAGCCCGTGCGAAAATCCGTCGGACGAGGTCAGAAAATTGCCACAGGGTTCTTCATTGCGGCACTCCTATTGATCGCGGCCGGAGTTTTCGTCTGGCAAACTCCGGATGGGCGAATCGTCCGCATAGAATGCAATGATCCCTCCATCCAACTGGCCTTCATGGGCGGCGAACTCAAAGTGACCGGCGCGTATGATCAGCCAGTCACTCTGACGCCGGGCAAGGTCGATTTAAAGATCACGAAGCCACAGCCCGGCGGCGGGGATTTTGAATTCGAAACCGACAAGCTGGTGGTTCGCAAAGGCGACCAAATCGCGCTGAAGATCGAAGTGCTGGACGGCGAAGTTCGGATTGTGCAGGACGGCATGGGAGTCGTCGATTCCAAATCACTGCCGACTGCCAAGCCATTTTCACTGGAATCCATCGCGGATATTGATCGCAGAGCCGCGATATGGGTGCTGTCTGTCGGTGGGCAAATTACTGTCGAGGGATTTGCAACTGGAAACGGTAGCACCAACAGGAGCATGAACGGGATTCCTCGCGAAGTCCGCGCCATTGCTGAACTTCCTGCGGAATCGTTCGCCGTCTCGTCCGTGAGATTTTTCGAGACAAAGCCATTCGACGCAGCGGGATTTGTACACCTGCGGGACCTGGCAAACCTGCAGAGTGTCAACGTCGAGGGAGACTATCTCAATGTGACCGACGCGGCGTTTGAAAACCTGCGAGGCTGTACCCGTTTGTCCAGTCTTGGCCTCCGAGGTTGCGGGATCAGCGACAAAACCGTCGAGGTTTTAAAGGACCTGCCCGCCATGGAATTCGTGGGCATCAGTGGAAAACCTGGTCTCACGGACACTTCGCTGGTCTTGTTCAAGAGCATGCCCGGATTGAAAAAACTGTATCTCAATGGTGGCAACCTCACGGATGATGGGCTGAAGCATCTGAGCGACTTCAGACATCTGGAAGCACTGGGTCTCGGCGGCATCTACGGGTTGACCGATCGAGGTATGGTGCATATCGCCGACATAAAATCACTGACGATTCTTGATCTGGCGGCGACCAGCGCTGGTGATGCAACGATGAAGCGGCTCGCGGAGCTGCCAAAGCTGACCGACTTGAGCATCAGCTACACTCAAGTGACGGATCAGGGGATCGAGTCTCTCCAGGGCACGCCGAGTTTGAAGGCGCTGTTTGTGAGAGATACGGGTGTTACGGCGGGAGCGATCGAGAGATTTCACGCGGCTGTTCCTGGGTGCAGGATCGAGTTCGGAGTGGAACTTCGCATCATTGGAGACAATTCGCAGCCGCTCGATTCCATGCCTTCGCAGGGAACTACAGAACAGTACGTCGCCTTGATTGAAGGGTTGAAGCGGGCCAATCCATCGTTTGATGGAGCCATGACCCCGACATTTCACGAACGCCAGATCGTCGGTCTGAGTTTCAGGACGGATAACGTCTCCGATATCAGCCCGCTTCGTGAACTGAAACAGTTGCGCTCATTGCAAATGATTGGCAATTCCTCGAAGGATGCCGGAATCAGCGACTTGTCACCGCTCACCGGCCTGCCACTGACGGAACTTATTCTCGATGGCAACATTCGGCTGAGTGATCTGTCACCATTGAAGGGAATGTTACTCCGTCAGTTCTTTGCACAAGGGACCGGGATTTCAGATTTATCTCCGCTGGCCGGTATGCCGCTGCAGAAGCTTGGACTTTGGGCATGGTCGGGTTCTAATCTTTCGCCCCTGAAAGGAATGCCTCTGACGGAACTCAACGTCGGCGGCAACGGCATTGAGATGGATCTGACACCACTCGCCGGTGCTCCGCTGGAGTTTCTATGCATAAATTCAAGCAATGTTGCCGACATCACGCCGTTGACGGGAATGCCGCTGAAGACCTTCATGTGCGAAAACACACTGGTGTCCGACTTAAGTCCTCTTCGCGATGTAAAACTCGAAGCGTTCATCGGCGGCAGCAGTCGCATCTCAGACTTTTCCGAACTCCGCGGAATGTCGCTGCAATGGATCAAGTATGACATCATTCTCGAACGTGATTTGGCGATGCTTAAAGAGTTCAAGACTCTGGAACGAATCAATGATCAAAGAGCGCCTGACTTCCTGAAGGAACTGACGGAAGATCCGCAGCCTCGACCGGTGCCACCCGCTGTCACAAACAGCATTGGGATGGAGTTTGCTCTTGTCCCCAAAGGTAAAGCGTGGCTTGCTCGTAAAGTCGGTGAGTCGGAGACCACGTCGAATCATGAGACTGAGTTCGCAGATGACTTCTATCTCGGAACGTATGAAGTGACTCAGGACGAATGGCTCAAAGTGATGGGCACGAATCCGAGCTGGTTCACTCGCAAAGCCGACGGTGCCGACTCCGTAAAAATTCTGCCGGACGATGTGCTGAAGCGATTGCCAGTGGAGCGTGTGTCATGGACCGATTGTCAGACCTTCCTAACGAAGCTGAACGAAATGGATTCGACTCATGGCTGGGTCTATCGATTGCCGACTGAAGCAGAATGGCAGTATGCCTGTCGAGGCGGTGCGATGGATGATGCGACTGAAGCATCGTTTGAATTCCATTCGCCGATGCCCGCACAGTCGCTGACTCCGGATCAGGCCAACAAGGTTCATGAGTTAGCATTCAATCGCCCCTGTCGAGTCGGCCTGTTCCCGCCGAACAAGCTGGGCCTATACGACATGCACGGCAACGTTTGGGAATGGTGCAATGATGCCGCGCCATGGCGAACGCCGCCTTCACGATTTATCCATGGAGGCGGATGGAACGATTCAGAATCGCGATGCCGCGCTTCAGCTATTCTGCAACCGACAGAACCCTGGACCTACTACGACCTCGGCCTCCGCGTCGCCCGAGTACCAATCAAAGATTGAGTTTGAGCCGATTTTGTATTTTCAAATGAGAAGTTTCTCAGTCGCGTTGCGACGACAGCCGATAGCCTGGGACGCGAGTCCCAGGACCGAAACCGTCCCCCAACCGCAAAGTCGCAACGCGACGACAGCCGTTGTTCACCCAATAATCTCCGCTTCAAAAACGAACTTCGGATCGTACTCGATGACATGCTTGTCGAGGAAACTGAGGTGCTCCTTTTCGAACGTCTGTTTCCGGTGATGTTCTTTTTGGATGGCGATATATTTCTTGACCGTCTCGGCCATCGATTGGCTGACCGAGAACGCTCCGTAACCGGTTTGCCATTGGAATTTTCTACGGGTTTTTCCATGGTCGTTGATCCATTTCGATGAATTAGCTTTCAGCAGTTGAATCGTCTTTGAAATCGCGAATTCGGGATGGATGCGAAGGAGTAAATGAACGTGGTCTTCGATTCCGCCCGCTTTCAAGAGTATCGATTTGTGATCTTTGACGATGCCGCCGATGCAAGACAACAAGTTGTCTCGCCATGCGTCGGCAAGGCACGGTTTGCGATATTTCGTTGAGAAAATCACATGCAAGAGAATGCCATGGTGAGTTGACATCTGACGTTCTGTCTCCTGACGTCGCTTCGCGACTTTGCAGTTGGGGCGTGGTTCGTTTCTGTCCTCTGTCCTCCTGGGACTTGCGTCCCAGGCTACCGGCTGTCGTCGCGTTGCGACTGGATGGCTGGGGGTGTTTCGGTCCTGTCGTCCAACTTCCCACGTCAACCGAGAATACTCTTTTGGGCTCGCTGCAAATAATTCAGCGCTTCCATTGGCGACAACTTATCGATCTCTAGCCGCTTGATTTCGTCGATCACTGGATGGTCAGCGAATCCAAACAACGTCAATTGGATATCGCCCTTCTTGGCCTTGCCTTTTGGTGGCGCGATCGTCGGTCGATCAAGATCATCGCGGTGATCCGATTCGAGCTGCGCTAAGATATCCTTGGCGCGTTCATTGACCGACGAGGGGATTCCTGCCAACCTGGCGACGTGAATGCCGTAGCTCTTATCGGCTCCCCCAGGAATGATCCGGTGCAAAAAGACAACCGAGTCATCCCATTCCCTGACCGCGACATTCAAATTGGAAACTTGCGGGAACAGGTCTGCGAGCTGAGTCAACTCATGATAGTGTGTCGCGAACAGCGTTCGACAACCGATCTGTTCATGCAGATGTTCCGTGATCGCCCAGGCAAGCGACAGGCCATCATACGTGCTCGTTCCACGACCGATCTCATCAAGAATCACCAGCGAGCGAGGTGTCGCAGTATTCAGAATCCGAGCGGTTTCCACCATTTCCACCATGAACGTACTTTGACCACGGCTCAGTTCATCGCTGGCTCCAACACGAGCAAACACGCGATCAGCGATCCCGATCGTCGCTTTCTTGGCGGGCAAGAAGGAACCAACTTGGGCCAGCAACACGATCAATGCCACCTGTCGAATATAGGTGCTTTTACCGGCCATGTTGGGTCCCGTGATCAACAGGATCACGCCGGCCTCGGGGGACTGCACGCAATCATTGGGAACAAATTCGCCTTGGGACATTCGAATGTCCAGCACCGGGTGGCGGCCTTCTTGGATATCGATGATCGATTCTTCGGTGAGCTTAGGACGAATCCATTTTCTTAACGCGGCGAGTTCTGCCAGCGACGCTAGTACATCCAGGTTCGCGAGCGCCGCAGCGATTCCTTGCAGCGATCGAAGCTCGCGGTGGGCGAGGTTACGCAATTCGACAAAGATCGCTTGTTCGCGTTCCTCGGCCTGACCATCCGCAGCCAGCACCGTCTCTTCGTACTCTTTTAATGCCGGTGTAATGAATCGTTCACAGTTTTTCAGTGTCTGTTTACGGATGAAATCGGCTGGCACCTTTGCCGCTTGTGAATTATTGATTTCGAGGTAGTATCCAAAGACTCGATTGAAGCCAACTTTTAGGTTTGTAATACCCGACTGTTCTGACATGCGTTGCTGGTAAGCAGCAATCCACTGTTTCCCACCGCGAGCCATCTCGCGCAACTCATCGAGCGCCGAGTCATAACCAGGTCGCACAAAGTTTCCATCGGCGGCTGATAGCGGGCACGTATCGGCAAGCGCTGCCTCAAACGTTGACCGTAGTTCGGGACAAAGGTGCAAGTCGGATTCGATGTGTTGTAACAAAGCACTGCGCCGACCGGTTAATCTCGCTTTTAATTGTGGCAGCATCGCCAGTGTTGCGCAGACCTGTTGCAAATCGCGTGGCCCACATCGCGCCGTCGCAATTCGACCAATCAAACGGCTGAGGTCAAAAATCGAAGTAAGTGTTTTGCGTACGTCCGCTCGCAGTTTTTCATCGCGGCTCAGCTCTTCGACCGCATCGTATCTAGCATCGATGCGAGGTATCTCCACCAGCGGTGCAGCAAGCCAATCGGCAAACAACCGTGAGCCCATCGCGGTACAAGTGTGGTCAATGCAATCGAGCAGCGAACCGTCGCGTGAGCCCGTTCGCATCGTTCGCGTGATCTCGAGACTCCGCCGTGTTGAGGCGTCGATTTGCAGCGTGGCAGAACGATGGTGTGCGATCAGCGAGTCGACGTGATCAATGGCACCACGCTGAGTCTCCTGCAAGTAAACAAGGACCGCGCCAGCCGCTTGAATGGCTGCGGTGTGCGTTTCGTCAAATCCAAAGCCCTCCAGCCCTTGTGTTCCAAACTGTTTGCAAAGTGCTTCTTGGCATGAATTGGCGGCAAAGTTCCATGGTGGGCGGCGGGTCCACGACCAAGGTGCAGCGGAATCCAGTTTTACTTTCGGATCGTCTTCACGATACAACACTTCCGCTGGGCCGATCCGTTCCAGCTCATCTTCCAACCTTGCGGCCGAAAATACACCGGCTTCGAACCGACCGCTGGATAACTCTGCCCAGGCGATACCAACCACTTGCTCGCCATTGTCGCCGCGCGTCGGCTGGGCGTGGACGATGGCGGCAACGTAATTCGCTTCGCGCGGGTTCAGGAGCCCATCGTCGGTCAATGTACCGGCGGAGACGACGCGGCTGATCTCACGTCGAACCAGCCCCTTGGCAAGTTTGGGATCTTCGACTTGTTCACAAACGGCGGCGCGATAACCGGCTTGAATCAAACGGCTGAGGTAGGTGTCCAGTTGATGATAGGGAAAACCTGCCATCGCGGTCGGATTTTCGCTGTCCCGATCGCGGCTGGTGAGCGTCAAGCCAAGAACTCGCGACGCAGTGACCGCGTCTTCGAGAAACAGTTCGTAAAAATCGCCCATGCGAAACAGCAGCAGCGCGTCGCCGCACGCTTCTTTTGCTTCGTGGTACTGTCGCATCATTGGTGTCGTCATGGCGTCATGCTAACGACCAATCGCAATGCGATGAACCGGGTATCCGTCACGAACTACATTTGTGAATAAGGTTTTGCGACCAAGACGTATTTATCGATACGACTGACCGTTCCGAGGTACTTTCTCTCGGCGCTGAGGACCTTCCAGTCAGGATGACCGCGAAATGCTGTCCAGGCAGCCAGTCTCGCCGCGTCGTTGGGGAATACGCTCAAGTAGGTCAAACTTGGCATTTGTGGCCCCACGACCGTTTGGCTGATGAAAATCGGCGTGATTCCGGTTGCATGGAAAATCGGCACTTCGCCGGAATTGAACATTTCGACCTTCAAATCACCGACTCGCTCGTTCACGCTCTCGTAAGTCCGAAGTTCGTAGACCCGTTCAGTGTTTTCAAGCGTGCCTTGGGGGACGACGAGCGTCTTCATGCAGTCCATCGAAACTGACAATTCAGTGATCATTCGACCGTAAGCCGGGTTCTTGTTCTCGCGAGCCAGGAACTCGGCTGCCGCCGCCTGATACTCCGAATCCGTCGCTAACTTTTCGCGAATACTGAGAATTTGAGCAGGGCGCGTTAGCGGTGTCACCATCACGACGCGGCGCTGTGGGTTTTCATCTTGCAGTGCACTGGCCAAGACTCCAATCGATCCCAAGCCTTGTCGCTTTAGCGCCGGCAGCAACGCTTCTTTCAAGTACAAATCCAGCGCCGCTTCTCCTTCCGAATTGGGAATCGTGTACGTCCTAATTTCGTAGAATTGACGAGCCGAATCACTAGGTTCGGCAGCATCTGTCGGCGTGACCGTGGAACGAAACGACATTGGCAACAGCAAGAAAGTGAGTGGAAGCGAGAGTAAAAACGTTCTGGTTCGCATGATAGTCAAGTCTTTGTGCAGAAATTGAGATTTACTACGGGGATCGCGAGTGTACCACGCGTTAAGCAACGCTACTGGGTTGAGCGAGCGGTTTTGAGCTTACTCAGACCACCGTCGACGGTCAGCGTTTGCGCTGTGATCCAGGTTTGCGCGGGATCAAGTAGCCAAGCGATCGCCGAGGCAATGTCGGCGGGCGTTCCAAGTCGGCCCAAGGGGTGCATCGCCCGCGAAGCATCGACTCCCTTTTCATTTTCCCAAACTCGCCGCGTCAGCGAAGTTTGTGTCAGCCCTGGCGCGACTGCGTTCACACGTACATTGACGGCGGCATAAGTCGCTGCCGCGGACCGGACAAGACCTTCGACACCCGCTTTTACCGCCGCAATCGCTTCATGGCTTGGCAGTCCGATTGCCGCCGCACCGCTGCTCATCAACACAATCGACCCTCCCCCTGCCTTTCGCATCGCGGGAGCAGCGTACTTTACCAGCCCAAAAGCCGTCGTGAGGTTTTGATCCACGGTATCCTGCCATTCCTCCAACGTCGTCAGGTGAGCGGGCTTGAGGAGCAATGAACCCGCTAAATTCACGGCACCATCAAGTTTGCCAAACAAGTCGACCGCTTTTTCCACGGCACTTGCGGTCGCTGCCCAGTCCTTCGCGTCCACGACTGTTGTGGGCTGGGAAAGTTGGCTCCCAAGTTCCGCCAACGGTGCTTCGGATCGTCCGCAAAGCAGCAGTCGGTTGCCGGCAGCGACCAACCGTCGAGAAAGTTCGGACCCGATGCCGCCCGCAGCACCAAAAACGATGTAAGACTGATTCATCTTTGCCGAAATAACCGTTGGGGAAGAAAACAAGCAGCGAAACATGGTAGAACCTGTGACAAGTGGCGGCAGACTCGCGAGATTCTGCGCCCGATCAATCTCGGTTGTCAGCCTGAACGGCTGTGCGGATCGTGCCGAGAGTAAGTGTCTGTCGCAAATGAAGGGTAGAGAAAATGGGTGCTATGGTTTTGATCGTGCCGGTTGTGTTGCTGGGGCTGGTGTTTTTGGTGCTGATGTACGGTGTCGGCATTTTCAATCGACTCGTGGCACTTCGCAATCGCGTCGACAATGCGTTTTCGCAAATCGAAGTCCAGCTCAAACGACGCCACGACTTGATCCCGAACCTGATCGAGACAGTGAAGGGGTACATGAAGCACGAGCGTGATACGCTGGAGGCGGTTATCAACGCTCGGAACCAAGCAGTGAACGGTCTCCAAAACGCTTCGGGCAACGCGGGCGACCACAATGCGATGGCGGCGATGGCGGGTGCTGAAAAAGGATTGTCAGGAGCACTAGGGCGACTATTTGCATTGGCGGAAGCGTACCCTGATCTCAAAGCCAATCAGAACATGGCTCAACTTACGGAAGAATTGACAAGCACCGAAAACAAGATCGGCTTTGCGCGTCAGGGCTACAACGATTCGGTCACAGAATACAACACCTATCGGCAATCGTTCCCACAGCTTTTGATCGCGGGTGCGACCGGGCACACATCCGATCGTGATTTGTTGGAGTTCGATTCCGCAGCGATTGCCGAGGCTCCGAAAGTTTCGTTCAGCTAAACGAGACTATCGTCTATGTCGACTCAATTTTTCCAACGCCAAGAGACCGCGCGAACGAACACGACTTGGTTAGTCGTGCTTTTTTGCATTGCTGTTATCGGGATCGTTGGAGCAGCTTTTGCCGTTGGCTACGTCGGCAGTCATGCGGCCATGGAATCCAGCAAGGGCAGCGGCGTGAAACCGCAATTTGACCCGATCGCTATTGGTGTGATCGCGGGGTGCGTTGCCGGTGCGGTCATCGTGCTGGGGTCACTGTACCAAATCGTCGTGCTGCGCGCTGGCGGTGGCTCGGGCGTTGCCGAAAGCATCGGCGGTCGGCCGTTGGTTGCGAATTTAGCGAACAACGATGAAAAGCGATTGTTAAACATTGTGGAAGAGATGGCGATCGCCTCAGGCACACCGGTGCCGCCGGTCTACATTCTGGACGAACCAGGGATCAACGCATTCGCCGCCGGATATCGACCCAGCGATGCGGTGCTGGGTGTCACTCGAGGTGCGATTGAAAATCTCAATCGTGAACAACTTCAAGGTGTCATCGCGCACGAGTTCAGTCACGTGCTCAACGGCGACATGAGAATGAATATTCGGATGATCGGCATCTTGCATGGCATTCTTTTACTTGGCCTGATCGGTCGATTGCTGTTCGAATCGATCCGCTTTACTGGAGGTTCGCGGTCGTCCAGCGATGACAAAGGGAAAGGCGGCATTATCATCGTGATGATTGTCGCTGGCATCGCTTTGGTATTGATCGGCTGGTTTGGTTCGTTCATCGGTGGACTGATCAAGGCAGCGGTTTGTCGGCAACGCGAGTACCTCGCCGATGCCTCCGCCGTTCAGTTCACTCGCAACCCCAACGGCATCGGCGGGGCACTGAAGCGAATCGGTGCACTCTCTCAGCACGGACGTTTGCAAAATCCCAATGCATCGACGGTGAGCCATCTGTTTTTTGCACAAGGCGTTTATGAAGGCTTGACGAGTCTATTGGCAACACACCCGCCGCTACCGCAGCGTATTCTCGCAATCGATCCAAACTGGGACGGACAATTTTCCAGTACGGCGCAGATACCGTTTACTCAATCCGCAGTTGCGGTATCTGCGAACGCATCGTCCTCAGCCGTGATGGGATTTGCCTCCGCGCCAACGGATGCAGACGAAATGGTTCCCGCTACGATTGTGCGGGATGCAGTTGAACATGTTGGTGCGCCAGAGGATATCCATCACCAATATTCAGCGGCATTGCTGGCGAGCATTGATAGTGAACTGAAGTTGGCGGCAGGTGAACCGTACTCGGCTCGTTCGCTCGTATTTGCGTTATTGCTAGACCGCGACTTGTCGATTGCGGCGATTCAAATTGATAGCCTGCGCACGACAATGTCGCCGTCGATCGTTGCATTGACGGAGCGACTGGCACCGCGTGTCACCGCTGCCCCTGAAGTGACGCGTTTGCCGCTCATCGATCTCGCATTGCCGATGCTGCGCCGGATGTCCGCACCCCAATATGAGCAATTCATGCACGCATTCGATTCGCTAATTCGCGCCGACAATCGGCTTTCGCTTTTTGAATGGGCACTATCGCAAGTCCTCTCTCGCAATCTGCGATCGCAATACACGCGAACAACAAGCGTTACAACGCTCTATCGAAGCTTGTCGAAACTGAGCGAAGAGATTTCAATATTGCTGACGATGCTAGCACGCGTTGGTCATACGGAATCGCAAGTTGCGGAAGTCTTTCAGATTGCGGCGGCGCGAATCCCCGATGTTCAATTGCGACTGGTTCCGACCAGCGAGTGCAATTTCCAAAGCCTGGAAGCGGCGTTAAAGAAATTACGACGTGCGTCGGAACGCCGGCGAGGCGAACTGCTGGACGCATGCGCGGCGTTAGTCGCGGCTGATAATATTGTCAAAGTTCGCGAAGCAGAACTGCTGCGCGGCATTGCCGACCTGCTGGAATGCCCGATGCCACCGTTAATCGCCGGCCATGACCAATACATAAGATTCGAAGGCGTGAACTAAAGCAAAAGTCACAAGAATTCATACGGAGCGTCGTTCAATGTTATGTTCAAATTGTGGTGCCGAATCAGGTTCTGAAACGCGGTTTTGCAGTCAATGCGGAACAGAAATGACGCAAAATCCTTACAGCATCCCGGTGAATTCTGGCAATCCCTTGAAAGCGGCAGCGGTCTTGACGAACGAGGGTGATGCGACCGGAGGAATCATTCCGTACAAGAACCCGAAGGCGTTAATCGCATATTATCTGGGAATCTTTAGTGGCTTCCCGCTCATCGGCTTTCCGCTCGGCATTGCCGCATTCATTCTTGGTATCTTGGGACTCCGAGATCGCAAGCGAAATCCGGTGATCAAGGGCAGCATTCATGCTGGAATCGGAATCGGCTGCGGTCTGATCTTCACCCTGCTATGGGGGTTCGTGCTGATTGCACTTCTGATCTCGTTTCTGAGCAACCAATAGTGTCTTAGTGCTTTCTCTACCATAAAAATTAAAAATTAGGGTTGGCAATTCAGAGTAGAACAATTGTCTCAATTGTTTTCCAAGCAATTGGGACAATTGCTCTACTCTAAATCCTTAATTTAATTTTGGACAAAGCACTAGACCGGGAAGGATTATTTGTCTGCCTTGACCCGATCAACGGAACGCAGCTTGGCTCATGCGGCTTTGGTGGGCGACGTGATTTACGTACGCGGTCTGCATTCAATCTGCGATTGGTCAATGACTTCTACGCAGTGACTAATTCACACTGAAATCTGGCCCCATCACTTAAATCTTGCGGTGGGACCGGTGGCAGTTTGAGGCGCTGGGTCAGCAGCGGGTACAGTGCCGGTGATTGGATTGAAGCCGCGAATCCTAGCCCGAGGTGCCAAACCCTGTACGTCGATGGGTGATTCCAATAGGTAAGAGCCGCTATTGCCAGCAAGATCAACCGCATCCAGCCTCAAATAGATTTGTCTAGGCAGTTGTGGGTCAGCGGGCCAAGCGTAGCCACCGTTATTTTCCAGCCCTGCTGCGATTGTCGTCCAAGGCCCTTGGAGCGAATGGCTAAACGACAAAGAGATCGGACGCGCCGACAGGTTTTCATCATCGCAGGTGTAACGAATTAACAGCGATCCCGTCTGGTCCGCTTCTCCATACGTAGCCCCACTGATTCGTGCAATCGGCTTCAATGTATCAACGACGACAAAGATATCGGGCAAGGTTTGAGCGATTGGTCTTGGGGTCGCCAGTCCGTTTCTCGCGACGACAACGATACAGAATCCGTAGACGCCATCATCGTTCGTTTCAATATCAAAAGGAGTTTGGCGATCAGGATCGGCACCCCAGCGTTTCCAGGTCTGGCCACGATCAGAAGATCCCCAGAGCTCAACTTCTTCAACACCAGCGCGACCAGCCGATTCAACTTCGTAGTCAAGGCTGAATTTGCGGCTGCGGCTATGTCGGATCGGTGTACTCAACGCGGCTTCCGTGAGCAATGGCTGAGATCGATCAGCAAGCGTGCGCGGTAACATCTCAGGAGCACCGAAAGACGGACGAGCAGAAGATTGTGTGGAAGCATTGCTCGGCGCTCTTTCTGGTACTGGCCGCTGAATTTCCTCAGCAGTAATGGGCCGCATCGCTTGTGCCGGTGTTGCAGCGCGACGTGGGGGTGAAACTTCGGTTTCCGGCCCTGCGATCACTTGTGATTGATTCGGAGCTGACAGTGATGGCTGACTTTGATCGCTTCCGCCACCTGCTTCTGGTCGTGGCGTTGGCAAGCTCTCAGCAGCAGCATAAGCAAAATTTGGCGGCGAATTTGGCGGCGAATTTGGTGGCGAGTTTGCGGGCGTATTGAGCACCTGCAACGCCTCGACTGCGTATGGATTCGGTGGCAATGCCGGGTCAACTGGTATCGCCATCGATCGTTGCAATGGCGTCGATGCAAGATGTCCCGGCGTACTAGCGATGCGTGGCTTCTGAAGTTGGTGCGTGGCAATCGATTGGTTACCAGCGAGGTCTTTTGCGATCGCGCGAATCGACAGTTGATGCCAATCGCCTGCGGGAACAAATTTTGTCGACCCCTCAAGACAATCCGCTGACAATGACTTAACCGCAGGACCGAATTCAGTGACGCTAGTCCAAGTGCTGTTCGTGTCTGTCATGTACTCAACTCGCATTGCGTCGCGATTGGGCCATTGATCGATACATCGCACGTCAATCGCGACAGCAGCCTCGAACGTTAATTGAGCGATAAGGTCAATCTGCGGGTCGGTCGTATCGACACGTACAAATAGTTGAGAACTGATTGGACCTTCGGGATACGACTTGCCAGTACTATCGATTGTTCGTGTCGCGAACCAGTACTCACCATCTGCGGTAGCGTCAAACAAAAAGGTTTGGCCCGTTGGCGGCTGAGTCGCGAACAGGCTCCACTGCTTGCCGCCGTCGCGTGAGACATACAATTGGACATCTGTCGGGCGCTGGCCAACCGAATCGACACTAAACGGTATTTCGAAACGCTTCAACCGTAATTGAATAGGCTCTAGCAAGGGCCGCTTGGGTGGGGAATCGATGCTTGGTTCGGCACATACAGCGTCCCAATGAAGTATCAGCGGACAGACAGCGACGAACGCGACGAGTGCAAACCGACAAAATCGAGGTTGGGGTCGCATTTCGGCCAGTGGTTTAAACCAATAGTTTGAAGAATGGCTTTTGGTAAGCCTTCGCAAGTAAACCAGTAATCCGTGTTCAATTGACGAAACTGCCGGTAAACTCCAGGCCCGCAACTTTAGTTTCGGCTGTTGCTGGCGTTCGGCATTAGTCTTTTTGCTCGGATTAACTGTCTGCAGTGTCGGGGGGGGGGGGGGGGCCCGGCGCGCCGGGGGAGG
>JAYVSE010000435.1:0-2938 GCA_043775635.1 Planctomycetaceae bacterium
ATTTTTCTTGTTCGCGATGTTTTTTTTCCAACCGAATTGTGGCTCGCGTTTCTGATGGTACCGTTGCTGGTTACCCTTGCCGAAGCCTATTCTCCGCACACGTGGGACGGCCCTTTTTTGTATTTCACGTCCGCTGCCGGCTGTATTGTTGCGATTGAGCTTGGGCAATTGCTGTCTGCGACACGTTAACCATTGGCCGCAAAAATCGTTGCTTTGGGCATGTTCCTGGGCGCTATCTGGACGACTCAGACGTGTTTTGCGAGCAGTTGCCTGAACAGGCTGGGGTTGTGACGATTTTTTGAAGGACATATCATGCTCCGTCGCGCTGCGTCCAGCAGCCATCGGTTCCTATCCTCGAAGCCTCGTCTATGTCTTTACCGCGTGAAATCGTTGGTTCGCTCATCGCACGGGGCTCGCTGTTGGCCCAAGGCGACCTTACCACGGCTGCACCTTCGTCTACTTCACCGCTCGCGCGAACACCGTTCCAAGAGTTTTTGACGAGTCCTTTTACGCTACTAGGTGGGCTGATGGCGTTGTTTTACGTCATCGTAATGGTGCCCGAAAAGCGAAAAAAGGCCGAGGAATCAATGCGGTTGTCGGCCATTAAGAAGAACGACCGAATCGTCACGATTGGCGGAATTCACGGTGTTGTGGCTTCGGTCGGCGACGCAGAAACCATCACGATTCGGCTGGATGAAAGCGGTACCTCAAGAATGAAAATCGATCGAAAAGCCGTCGCGAGAATTTTGACCGAAACGTCCGAAACGTCGGAAACCAAAGAATAGTCCGGAAAGCTGGCGGTCCGCGTTTCACTTGCGAAACCGTCCAATTGCTTCACCGGTAACCACTTATACTCCACCCATTTGTCACCGAAACATTGACCCAAGACTATGGATTGTCTCCTCCCATTTCCCGCCGCTTTCGCAATGAGCCTGTTGGCGCAGGCCTCTCCGTCTGCTGTCACCGGCGCTCCTGATGCCGGAATTTCATCCAATCAGTGGATTGCGATCGCCTTATTAGTTGCCGTTGTTGTCATCCCTATTTTCCTGGGCTCAGCGCTCGCTCGAGCACTGCGAATGCCGGATTACTCAACTCGAATCGCGTGGATTTTATTTGCGTTGCTCACATCCGCCGTCGTCCTTGCCGTCGGCAAGATCGGCATGGGCGTTGACTTGCGAGGCGGCACGATCTTGGTTTACGAAATTGACCCGACACTCGGAATTTCGACTGGCACGGATGCAGCCCCGGACGACGGTTCAGGCATCCCAAGAAAAAACAATATCACCAGCGCAGACTTGATTCCCTCGTTGATCAGTCGAATCAACCCCGCTGGCACGCAAGAAATCGCAATTCGCCCCTATGGTGAGAACCAGATTGAGATCATTATCCCCGCTATCGACCAACGGGAAGTCGATCGGATTAAGGAAACCATCTCACAAGCAGGTATCCTTCGATTTGCGATTCTTGGTAACACACGAGATCACGGTCGATTGATCGAATTGGCTAGGTCTCAAACGGAACAGTCGTCGCAAAGTCAGCGACTCAACAAAACAATTTTTGGCGTCGACGGAAAGCCCCTTGGTTTTTGGGCTTTGGTGGATCGCGAAGTTAAATCGAATAAAGATGGTATCTTCCCACTTCGAGTCGATGTATCGCGATCGATTGTGAGAAATCCAGCCGATGGTCGTTTGCTTGAAATTCCTCCGCAAGTTTTTGGCCCGGAAGGAATAGCGATATGGATGAAGTCCACGGGGCTGGAAAATATCCAAGTCTTGATGTATGTCGATGATCAACTCGATGTTACTGGCGAAGACTTGGCATTCGCGGCGACCGGATTTGATAACGACGGCAGCCCCTGTGTGCGTTTCAAGTTAACCGACGCGGGATCAGGCCGGTTCCTTGCGCTGACGACCAACAATGCTCCTGATGGTCAGCACTTGCGATTCCTTGGAATTGTTCTGGATGACAAGCTCTTGTCCGCTCCATCGATTCGTTCACCCATTCAAGGTGACGGCCAAATTACCGGCAACTTCACGACCGAAGAAGTCGAAGATTTGGTTGGCATTCTGAAGGCCGGACAATTGCCAGCAGCCTTGACCAAGCAACCCATTGCAGAGAACCAGATCGACGCAACTTTGGGCGCCGATACGATCAACAAGGGATTAATCGCTACCGGTGGTTCGCTAATCGCCGTGCTTGTTTTCATGTTGATCTATTATCGATTCACCGGAATCATCGCCTGCATCGCTTTGGTTCTAAACATACTGATGACAGTCGCGGTGATGATATTGATCAACCAGCCGCTGACCCTACCTGGGCTTGCTGGCTTGGTGTTGACGGTGGGTATGTCCGTCGATGCCAACGTACTGATCTATGAACGAATCCGAGAAGAAATTGCCAAGGGCGCGGCGGCCAGAATGGCGATTCGCAACGGTTTCGCTCGCGCTACCACAACCATCGTTGACTCGAACTTAACAACGTTAATCACGGCGATCGTTCTGTACGCGATCGGTACCGACCAGATTCGCGGCTTCGCGGTCACGCTGATCCTCGGCATCCTGTTCAGTATGTTCACTGCGATTTCAGTTTCGCGGACGTTGCTGGACATAGCCGAACGCAAGGGGTTCCTATCGTTGTCGATGAGCAATGCTGTTGCCGTAATGCGAGATGCAATGACGGCAGGCAAAGGCTTTGACTTCATGGGAATCCAAGCAATAGCGATCAGTATCTCGGGGCTGATGATGGCCGCTGGCCTTGCTGCAATCATCGCACGAGGCAGCAGTATTCTTGATATCGATTTCTCAGGTGGTTCATCGATCACGTTCCAAGTCGAAGAACCCACCTCAACAGAAAAGGTACGGCAGGTTGTTAGCAAAATCTTGACGAGTGAAAACGGATCAAAGATCGACTATACCGTTAACAACGTAACGGTCCAGTC
>JAYVSE010000436.1:0-7171 GCA_043775635.1 Planctomycetaceae bacterium
CCCAAGACAACCAAATTCCAAAAGTCACTTCGCGGAAAAAAGAAGGACACGCCAGAAGAATTACCCCCAGATCAGCCATAAAGTAAGTGGCATTGGGCTTGCGCCGATGCCGCTACATTGGATCTTAGCGGCTGGGCGCAAGCCCACCGGTGCCACGCGACGTGATGTGCTACCCGAGACCGGACGGCTTGCGCCGATGCCGCTATATTGGGGTCATGATGGGGTCACGGCGGCGTTTTTTTGTTTCTTTGGTGAGAAGCGGAGCAGCCTTAACGCATTAGCCACGACTAACAGTGTCGACCCTTCATGACAGACCACTGCTGGCCCAAGCGACATCCCAAATAATGTTGCTGGCACCAAGAAAGTGATCATGCCGAGACTAATCCAAAGATTTTGCCGGATGATACGAGTGGCCGCTTGCCCCAGTGAGATGGCGAACGGCAACTTTGTCAGATCGTCACCCATCAGTGCAATGTCCGCCGTTTCAAGCGCGACATCCGACCCGGCGGCTCCCATGGCGATGGACACTGACGCTGTCGCCATGGCTGGCGCATCATTCGCCCCATCACCCACCATCGCGGTTATATAATGCTTCGACAATTCGCTGACGACGCTGACCTTATCCTCGGGAAGTAGATCTCCCTGTGCTTCGTCAAGAGCAAGCTGACTCGCAATCGCTTGCGCAGCCTCGCGATGGTCGCCTGATAGCATCACCATTCGCTGGATGCCGATTTTCCGAAGCTCGGCGATCACACCCTTCGCCGCCGGTCTCAGCGTATCTACCATGCCGATCACACCAAGGAACGTGTCACCAACTTGCACAATCGCAATCGTCTGGCCTTGCTGGCGGAGACTCGCTTCGGCCTCTGTGATCACGGCGGGTAATGGCATCGCCGTTTTTCCTGGGCCTAAAAACAACTTTGAATTACCAATCGCAATTTTTTGGCCACCCAACTTAGCAACGACTCCTTGGCCAGCAATTCGCTGCACATCGGTCACCGTTTCAATGCCAAGTTCATGGCTTTTCATCACGGATTCACGGAGGCTGGCTCGCACCACTGCACGAGCCAGCGGATGATCGCTGAGTCGATGCAACGATGCCGCAGCGACAAGGAGATCGGCACGAGTCACGTCATTCATCGTCACCACATCGGCAACTTCGGGGCGTCCGGTCGTGAGCGTTCCTGTCTTGTCAAATGCGATGGCCGTGACTTTTGCCAATTGCTCTAACGGGCCGCCGCCTTTGATCAATACACCATCGCGTCCAGCCCGAGCGATAGCGCTCAGCACCGCACTTGGCGTTGCGATGGCAAGCGCACAGGGGCTGGCCGCGACCAACACTGCCATCGCGCGGTAGAGGCTTTCCGAAAAAGGCTCCTCAATGATCAAGAACGCAAACAGAAGTAGCGTGACAAGGACCAAGACGCCCGGAACGAACCAGCGTTCAAACGCATCCGTCAATCGCTGTGTTGGACTTCGCTGAGTCTTTGCTTCCGCAATCAATCGCACGACGCGAGCCAGCGTTGTATCTTCACTGGTGCGCGTGACTTGAACATTTAACGAGCCCGAACCGTTGATTGTACCGGAGAAGACTTTGTTCTCCGCCACGACAAACGTCGCATCGTCACGCAACGCATCAAAGCCAACAAGAGGTATCTTATCAACCGGAATACTCTCGCCCGTGATGGGGGATTGATCAATGTTCGATTCGCCAGCGACGACGACGCCGTCGACGGGAACACGACTGTCGGGACGTACGACCACCGTATCGCCGATCTGGATCTCTGAAATCGGCACTTCGTTGGCTTGACCCGTTGTTGGATTCAATCGCAACGCAGTCGTAGGACGAAGGCCAGCGAGCGCTTGAATCGAGCGTTCCGCACGATCCATGGCGTAATGTTCTGCGGCATGACCAAGGCTGAAGAGTGTGAGTAGAAGGGCTCCTTCAGGCAAATGTCCAATCCAAGTGGCACCGATCGCAGCGGCCACCATCAGCGTATCAATCGTAAAATGCCCGCGCGCGAGTGACTTAACCATGTCAATCGAGGCAAAAAATCCACCGAAGAACAGCGAGACCCAATAGGCGATTGTTGCCAGCGAGAGAGCATGATCGAATGATTGCCCAGCGAGATACGACGACATCCAGGCCGTGACCAGTGCGACGGCCGCGATCACTGCGAATGCCAACGCCGCCCGCGCCGTGGCCCCGTGGTCTTGATGATGATCGCATCCACCAGACGAACAGTCCTTAGCGCTAGCAGCACCTCGTACACGAAGATCACTCGAACTGCTGGCGGCATTTTCTTCCGCTGGGTTCAAGTGGTTGGGATGGGTCATTTGAATTCGTGCCGGGGTTCAGGAAATGAGCCATCATTGAGCGCGGCGCGGTAGGCTTTTGCCGATTCAGAAATCGATTCAGAGACATTGGCCAATTGCATCACGAATCGAGGCAGATACCCAGACGTCATCCCAATCAAGTCATTGACAACCAGCACTTGGCCTGTCGTTGCCGGTCCCGCACCGATTCCGATCGTGGGGATCCCGACCGACTCAGTAATCTTTGCGGTGATCTCCGACGGAACGCATTCAATCAAAACGGCGAACGCACCGGCCTTCTCGGCGGATTGTGCATCGTGGATCAGCTTGCTTTCGTCACGCTGGACCATGTAGCCACCGTCGACATGGATGTTTTGCGGGCGCAGGCCAACGTGCGCCATCACCGGGATTCCCGCCATCGCCAGAGCGCTGATCCGTTCGGATTGTTCGGCACCACCTTCCAGCTTGACCGCGTGACAAGCCGTCTCCTTGAGGATTCGGGAAGATGCGAGCAGCGTCCGTTCGATTGAAATCTGGCCTTCAGGAAATGGCAAATCGACGACAACCATCGCTCGGCGGGCGGCGCGGCCGACCATTTCAGCGTGATAAATCATTTGGTCAAGCGTTACCGGCAAGGTGGTTTCGTGCCCCTGAACGACCATTGCCAACGAATCTCCCACCAACAAAATATCGATTCCGGCTTGATCAAGCAGCTTCGCTGTTGGAAAATCATAAGCGGTCAGCATCGAAATCTTGGTGCCGTCCTTCCGCATCTTTGCGAGCGTACGGGTTGTGACTCGTTTCGGATCTGCGGGGGATGGTGCTGGGGGCAGCGGTAGTTTGGCAGTCATGCAGGACAGCTTGGGGCGTGATGTTCAAAGAATTTCGGTCAAAGTAAGGCAATACGAAGACAACGGCGACCGCCGAGCGTATTCTATAGGAGCTTAACTAGCTTCTTCGATCATTGTGGGAATTCGAGGTGGGTTTGAAATGGGGCAAGTAAATATGTTGGACCGCTTAAGATACTTCACGGCAGCTTTTATTGTTGGCTACTTAGTGTTTGCCAATGGACTGGAACTGGAACTGGAAAACCCTGCGGTTGCTCAGGAAGCCTTTGATACCGTCATCAATGTCAGCGGAAAACTCAAGGAGTTTGATGTTCGCCGCAATGTCATCACCGTCACTCGTGAGGATGGTACAGATGTTTTCGTGATGGCTCATGAAGATCCGACAAGGCTCCTGTTTTCTGCAAACGCTAAACCAGAGTGGATTCGTGTGGGAATGCTGGTTCGCATCGAAGCGATGTTCGGCCCGGCCGGAACCCCCTTAGTGCCAATCGACAACATTGAACTTTTGGAGCCGTTTCAGCCAAGCAAGGCAAACCCTCATGTCCGCGAACGGTACATGCCAGGCGTCTACCCTGTCGACCCCAAGCCAAACAATCAACAAGGACAACAGGAAGGGTTTCAGGCAGGAAACTATCGTGTGATCGGTACAATCGCCGGGATGGACCGAACTGGAATCATGGTGAATGCAGGCGAAACGCGTGTGCCACTGCCGATTGCGGCGGATGCGAAATGGTTGATCCGATATCATAGTCTCTCGTTGGCTGAGCCAGGGGACACGGTGTCGGTAAACGGCTTTCATCAGCCGCCCGACGAGACGAAAATCAAAGCCAACAATGTGCAAATCAGCGTCGATCGGCTGTATGGGGAACAAGTCCCGAAAGTGCGACCCAAAAAGCGCACTCGCGCCACTTCGCCAAAAGAAGAAGCCAAACCAAAACCTGAAGAGGCGGCTCCGCTGCCCTAAGGACCGTTCGATCAATAACTGTCCGGTTTTTGAAGTGGGATAGGCTTCCAGCCTGTCATTTTCAATTCGACAGCCTGGAAGCCTATCCCACTCATTGATCGAGCGATCCTAAGCGGAAAACAATTGGGACAATTGTTCTGCTCTAATCGTCCGGTGGCTCGATATTCAGCGACTGACGCAATTTCTGTAGGCCGCGCTTGAGTAATCCCGCAACGGCGGTCTCGCTCTTCCCCATCCGATCGACGATTTCAGACAGCGACAAGCCTTCTAGGTAGCGAAGCCGGACCGCCTCCGCTTGAGTTTCTGGTAAAACATGCAAAGCGTCGAACAATTGTTTTGCCGATTCCGCCCGGATTGCTTTCCGGCTCGGGCTCGTCGTGCTGCCAGGCAGGTCACCTATCCACTGTGCGGCAGAATCGTCATTGTGGTTCGTGTTATTAAAACTCACTTCGCGACTGAGCGAACGCTTTTGGGTGGTAACGTGCCTCGCGACCGCCGTCGCAACATTGTTTTTCAAAATGTTGCGAAGCCAAGCCGCGCATTCGCCCGGAGTCGTTCCACGAAATTGTTCCCAGTCCTGCTTTGCTTCCAAAAATGTGATCTGCACGATGTCAGCAGGATCGATCCGACGTTTGAGCTTGTCAGACAAATAACGGTGCGCCAGCATAAACAAATAGCCGCGAAAATTTTCAAGCAAGCGGCCAAGCTGCTCGTTGTCGCCCGCCTTGGCTGCATTGACGAGCGCGGTCGTGGACTGGTCGGTGCTCACGGTGAATGATCATGGAGGGATTAGATTCTGGTAGAATGCACCTATCATAGCTAGGCGGTGGCGACGCTTGCGAGAATAAGATCGTGTTGTCCAGCGAGAATCGAACATTTCATACTTAAGGAGTCGGAATTTCATGTTGATTGCACAAAACATTGGCTTGGGGATGTTGCTCGTTGCAGGAACGATTCTGGGGTGCGGCGGGACGACCGAAAAGGTGAAAGATCCTGGATTGTCGAGCGTCAATGGCTCAGCAACGGAATCCAATGCACCCGCCGAAAGCACCACGATTCCGCCGGGCAAGATTGAAATGCCGGTTGGCGTGGACCCCGCGTCATTGCCGATAACGCCGCCTGCTGACGAAAATCCAGGCAAGAGCGGCGGGATCGAAATGCCCAAACTTGAGTCCACATCAACCACCGTCATCTCTCAGCGCCCCGTACTTGACGAAGCAGAGAGCGAAGACAAATCACAAGACGGCATCGCGGTCGATAACGGCATCAAACTAACGGCGGCACCTTGGTCGACAATCGAGAAAGTGATCGCTGAGTCCGGAACGATCTGTGTTGTCGACCTTTGGTCACTTTCCTGCGATCCCTGTCTAAAGGAGTTCCCTGGCCTCGTGCGGCTCCATCACGACCTGGGCGACAAGGTCACGTGCGTTTCATTGAACGTCGACTACGACGGACGCAAAACCAAACCCGCCGAGGTGTATCGCCCCAGAGTTGAAGCATTTCTTCAGTCGTCCAAGGCTAAATTCGGGAATTATCTTTGCGAAACCGCCAACGAAGAGCTGTATGCAAAACTGAAGATCGCCTCAATCCCAGCAGTCCTTGTCTATGATGCAAACGGAACACTCGTGCGAACGTTTACAGACACGGGTAAGGACCTGGGCTTTGGATACACCGACGATGTCATACCGTTTGTAAAGTCTCTGGTTGCACAATAGCCGCCCAATCTAACCAATGCTCGCTCAATACACTTATACGCAACACGCTAAAAATGCCGACCGAAACTCAGCTACAAATCTTTGACACGCTCGACCAAAGCCGAACCGATTCATCGGCAGCCATGGAGCAGATGATTCAATATTTTCGCGATCAACAGCGACCCGTCGAATTGTTCGAAGCCTTGAAAATGCGGGTTCGTCATCGACTTGGCTTACCGCTGATTGCTCCCGAAGACGAAGTCCGTATCGCCGAAGACGTCGACCGCCAACTTGAGACAGGCTTGTTGGATGCCTGCCGTGAAGTCGGCGAGATGATGGTTTCCATGGGCCGAATCCGTGAAGGCTGGATGTACCTGCGTCCGACGGGCGATAACTCACGCGCCGCGAGTTTGCTTAGCACCATTGATGCGAATGAGGAAAACACGGACGACTTGATTCAAGTGTTACTTCAGGAGGGTGTCGATGTTGGTCGAGGCTATGAACTGCTAATCAAACGCAACGGTACATGCAACAGCATCACGGCTTACGAACAACAAATTGCACCGCGTGGCAAGCGTGACCGACAAGCCGCAGCGAGAAAGTTGCTTGATCACTTTTACGAAGAATTGTCCGATGCCGTGCGCGGCGACATTTCGCGACACGAAGCCCCGGCGAGCCCTCATGAAACCCTCGGGCAAATGATTCAAAAGCGATCATGGCTTGTCACCGATGGTGGTTATCATCTCGATACGACGCACCTCGCCGCTGTGATTCGAATTGCACGAGTCCTCGATGATCAGCCATCGCTTCAACGAGCTTATGAACTGACTCAGTACGGACGCCGACTGAATCACCAGTTTCAATATCCAGGCGATGAACCGTTCGTCGATTTCTATCCGTCGCATTCCGCATTTTATGGAATATTGCTGAATCGAGATGTTGAACAAGGGCTGGAGTTGTTTCATCGCAAGGCGACGACCGCTGACCCATTAAAGGCTGGTACGGCACCGATGGAGGTTTACATCGATCTCCTGAATCGATGCGATCGCCCAGCCGCCGCGATCGACGCAGCGATCAGTCTCGTGCCTGAAGATGTTCCCCCTCAGCGACTCGTTCCGCTGTTGCTTGAAATGGCACGCAAATGCGGCCACTATCAACCCATACTCGACTTTTGTAGAAAGCGATCTGACATTCTGGGCTATACCGCGACCAGCGTTGCCGCCCAAGAAAAATCATCTTAAGGCGGCTTCACCTCTCTTTCCGCACATCTCTGATTCAATTTCACGGAATTAAATTGTCTCGATTTGCGGCAGCCGACTAAGCTCGGTAGTCCGTCGTTGGCGTTTTCA
>JAYVSE010000437.1:0-2681 GCA_043775635.1 Planctomycetaceae bacterium
ACTTGTTAAACCGCGTGCCCATCGGGCCGCGTGTTTTGAGGCAAACGCGCGGGGCGATGCCCACGCGGTTAAACTAAGAAACTTGTGCACGGGTGCTTATGTTCTGGTTATATGGACGCCTACTATAAGTCGGCTGCAAAAGGCGGTATTGAGACTCGTCTCCGGTTGCCGGAACCTAATCCATAAAGAAAAACATCCACCAGTGAGTCGGCCAATTCTGGGGTAAGTCGCTTTTTGGGCTTTGGCATCCGAACTAACACGTTGATGTGCTGATCCATCATGCAGCAAAAGATCAGCGACAACGAAGCTGCCTCCCCGCCTTCCAATTCACCCGTGTCCAGGCCATTTTGCATGACTTGATGGACGATCTCCGCATGATGGCTCGCAAACCATTGCCGCTGCCCTTGGTCTGGCTTACGTTCTCGCCGAGTTCCCGGTACGCCTCATCGTGCTTCCAATGTACCAGTCGTTTGAAAAGGTCCTCCTTGCTAGAGCAGAAGTAATACAGCACTGGGCGGGTCACTCCGGTCGCCTCGATGATCTCCCGCACGCTGGCTGCTTCGTAGCCCTTTTCGGCAAACAATGTAAGCGCAGCATCGAACAGTCGCACCTCAGTATCGTTCGTTGGCGGTCTGACAGCTTCCAATATCGTCATGGTTATTTCTCGACCGCTTTGCGTGGCTGCTGCGTGTCGTGCTTCAAGTTGTCGAAAATGACATGGATTAGATCTTCTGTCTTCTCTGATGGGAGCAGGAAAAAGCAGAACAGCATCTCGTCCTTGGTGCCGTCGCCCCATGTCACTCGCTGCGGCGGTGAACTTGGATTAGAAGGATTGCTGTCTGAATTGTCGAAGGCGGCTTCCACTTTGAGGCGTGTCCCGGCAGGGAGCTTGAACGGACGCTCGTAATAATACTCATCCTGCCAGTTGTAATTCCAATTCTTGATATCGATGAGTGCCTTTATGGTCTTGTCAGGAAGAGTCGCCGTCACCGTCATTGCCTTTCCTAACAAATGCATGTGCGGGACGACGCCCACCATGATGATATCTTTGGGTACTGTGAATCCATGGTGGCATGATCCTGTCCTGAGTTACGCGAACAATCTGCTTTGCACGCTTGTTGACTTGATCATAGTCAGCAAGAGCGAATGGAGCGACTTGTCCTTCACGGTGACAGTTGAGACAGCGGGTCTGAATGATCGGTGCAGTGTCACGGGTGTAGCTGACCGTCGACTTCTCGTTGACTTTGGGAGGCATCTCGAACAGGCAACCAACTGGCGCGGTTTCTGTAACGACAACTGGTTTGCCTTCGATCGCTAACGTGATGGCGTCGGAAAGAAACTCCTTCTCGGCCTTGGGCCTTCGCCTCCCTACGAAAAACCGCAACTAATTGTTTGGCAGCGACTTTTTGGTCAGCGCGATTACGACTTGTTGGGTCTGACAACGTTCTTGGCGAGACCGACTTTTTCCATTGCGACGATCACCCACCAAGACATGTCGTATTCCCACCAACGATGCCCATGACTCGCGGCACGCGGCTGAGCGTGATGATTATTGTGCCACCCTTCGCCATGACTCCATAGCGCAACAAACCAATTGTTTCGGCTGTTGTCTCTGGTCTCGTAATTGCGATAGCCAGCAACATGGGTCAGCGAATTGACGGCCCACGTTCCATGCAGCACGAATACGGTCCGCACCGCAACCGCCCAAACGTACCAACTGGCAGCAAAACGCAATGATTCAGCTCCGCTTCCGCCGATGACAAAACCATACGCTGCACCAGCCAGCGTGATCAGCACGGCATGTGCCGCGAATACGAAAAACCAACCGCCCTTACGTTCCATTCGCAGATAGAACGGATCACGCAATAAGTCACGGACGTAGCGCTCGTAATGTATCGTGCGATCAAGATCACGATGGCGACAGACGACCCAGCCCACATGTGACCAAAGGAAATTTGCGAGTGGCGAATGCGGGTCAGGTTGGTGATCGCTGTGCTGGTGGTGCAAACGATGGATCGCGACCCACCGTGCAGGACTATCCTGTAAATTGCACATGCCAAAAATGGCAAATGTGTGTTCCAGCCACTTCGGGCATGTGAAGCCACGGTGGGTAAGCAGTCGATGATATCCGATCGTTACGCCAAGCATTCCGAAGGTGTAGTGACCTAGGATTGCTAACACTAGACCCGACCACGTAAACAGCCAAGGTATCACAGCAAGAAGTGCGATTAGGTGGATCCCAGTCAGCACAATGGCATAGGACCAGACGATTCGCAGTGGCTGCGTCGCTTCAGGGTAATCCAGTCGTTCTCGCGCGCCGCCTTCAGCGGGATCGTCCGCCAAATTAGTCGCGTCGCCGAGTTGTTCTTGGATCGCGGGTTCGGAAGCAAGTGCCATGGTATTTCACAGGGTTAAAGGTCGATAGTGATAGTCTATCGCTGAAGTGCAATTCAACGCAGCGCCAGAAAAGCATTTTTGGTGCCGTTCGACGGTACCAAGTCGACCGCACTAGCTCTGTTACCAATGGCGTGGACTTAACGAAAATGCGAAGCATTTTGTTAGCGGTGCGGCGCTAGCGGGCTGTTGATTTAGTTGTGTTTTGAATTTTAGCGTGCAAATCATAACCCGAATGCGTAAGCGAGGGATCGCAGTGGTCCCTCGCTTACGCAGCGGGTTACTAA
>JAYVSE010000438.1:0-13406 GCA_043775635.1 Planctomycetaceae bacterium
GTGCGCGCTGATCGAACAAAAAAGCACTCCCAAATGAAATTGCCGCACCAAATACTCCGTTTCGCTGGCAGCAAATACGCTGAAACACCAAAAGCAATAACTATCAAACACCCAGCGACAATGATAGCCTTAATAAAAAACCGCCAGAGAGCCTCAAGCAACCACCGTTCCGGGAACTGCTGTATTCCGGACCACAAGAGCGTTCGGCGATCGTCCTATATTCTAAAAACTCTGTGGTAATTTTGCGTTTGCTTCAATTGTCGCAGTAAACGGCGTGGTGACTTTGGCGATTGGGCGGTATAAGTGGTGATCGCGCGCAGCGTTTTTGAGCTGCTCATTACCCCGAATTGCACCCCACAGGAACCGTGTCTCGATGTCCACCGATGCCCCCAAGCTCAACCCAGTTGAGTTGATCAAAGAAGAAAGTAACTTCTTGCGCGGCACCATTGGCGAGGAGCTGAGAAGTGAGATTGATCATTTCGATAAAGCCAGCATCCAGTTGCTCAAATTTCACGGTACGTATCAACAAGACAATCGCGACGACCGTGCAGCCAGCAAATCCGAAGGTGGCGGCAAGGCGTTTTCGATGATGCTGCGGTCACGCATCCCCGGTGGGATCATGTCCAGCGACCAATTCATCGCTCACCTCGATCTGTGCGACACGCTCGGCAATTCGACGATGAAGCTGACGACTCGCCAAACCATTCAGTTACACGGTGTTTTGAAGAGCGATCTGAAAAAGACGATCGCCCGTATTAACGAAGTGGGGCTGTCAACGCTGGCCGCTTGCGGTGACGTTAATCGCAACGTGATGTGCTGCCCGGCGAAGCGAACTGACAAGGTTCATGCACAAATGCAGCAACTCTGCTTGGACATCGCCCTCGCTCTCGCCCCTCGCTCTGGTGCGTATCACCAACTTTGGTTGACCGATGACGAAACCGGCGAGAAGACGCTTGTGGGCGGCGAAGTCGAACCGCTATACGGTCCACGGTATTTGCCGCGCAAGTTCAAGATGGCCGTTGCGTTGCCAGAAGACAACTGCGTCGACGCCTACACCAACGACATCGGCCTGCTTGCGGTCGTGCGAGATGGCTTGATCATCGGCTACAACGTGATTGTCGGCGGTGGAATGGGAACGACGCCAAGTGCCAAGAAGACGTCGCCATTATTAGCGAAGCGAATGGCATTCGCTACGCCAGAGCAAGTGATCGACGTTTGTAAAGCGATCCTGATGGTTCAGCGTGACCATGGCAATCGCGAAGACCGCAAGACGGCGAGAATGAAGTACCTCGTTGAAAACTGGGGCATTGCGAGATTCCGTCGGGCGGTAGAAGAATACTTTGGTGGTCCACTGGCTGATTGCACGGAAGATGATGTTCACGGCTTTGACGACCACATGGGTTGGCAAGAACAAGGCGATGGACTTTGGTCGTATGGGTTGAACATCGAAAACGGCCGCCTTTACGACAATGACCGCCATCAATTGAAGGCCGGTATCCGGGCGGTCTGCGCAGAATTTAATTCCGAGATTCGCTTGACCGCGCATCAAGCGATGATTTTCTGTGACATTAAACCGGAAGATCGAGATCGCCTGATCAAGATTTTACGAGACCATAAAGTGCCGACCTCCGAGGATTTTAGCACGATCCGGCGGTGGTCGATGGCATGCGTTGCACTACCGACCTGCGGGTTAGCCGTCACGGAAAGCGAACGAGCACTGCCAGGCATTATTGATCAACTTGAAGGCCCGCTGGCAAAGCTTGGCTTGGCTCATGATCGCTTCACGATTCGGATGACTGGATGCCCCAATGGTTGTGCGCGTCCTTACAACAGCGACCTGGGACTTGTCGGCAAGACGAAAGGCAAGTACACGCTGTTCGCTGGCGGTGCATTGCTTGGCAATCGTTTGTCCTATATCTACAAGGACCTCGTGCCTGAGACCGATGTGACAAAGGAAATCGTTGGTATCTTTGCCGCTTACAAGGCCAATCGCGTCGATGGTGAAACGCTCGGCGGGTTCTGTGCTCGTGTCGGTCGCGACCAGCTTGAAAGCATGGCTGACGCAGCTCCGAAGCCATAGATTTAATTCCATGATCTCGCCGCGAGCGGAGCTTGCTCAGAGATTAGTGTCGCCTTTCGCTGCGCGAAAGAGCGCTCTCTCGCGGAGCGAAAGGCGACACTTAAAAAAGAGCGGTTTTAGCGGTACGGCGCGAGCCGTCCGGTCTGGCTGAGGCCCGAGTCACCGGACGGCTCGCGCCGTTCCGCTACTTAAGTCCACGCCAATCAGGCATGTTGCCGAGGTAGCGGAGACGGGGAATGCACCTACGGCACCGCAACTTGGCTTGGATGACGCAGGTAAGCAAACAGGTTTTTAACTTGTTCTGGGGTCAGCATTTCAAGTTGACCTTCGGGCATCGGTGATTGTCCGGTTTGTTTCGTTATCTCAATGTCATCGTTCTCCAGCACAAGCAGTTCCGTTTGTGTTTGTAGTGATGTTGTCCGTTTGTTCATGGAAACAATCACACCGTTCAAAACTCGGCCATCAGTCATCATCACGATGCTGACTCGGTAGTCCTTGGAAACGACGGCGCTGGGATCGACGATATTTTCGATCAGGTAATCAAGATTCTTTCGATCAGAACCCGTTAAGTCTGGTCCAATTTTCGGACCTTCGCCATACATGCGATGGCACTTGCCACATAGTTCCGCAAATATGACGCGACCTTTGCTCAAGTCGATCGCGGTGCCGTCGGTAGTCACCAGCGTCTGTTTTAATCTCTTCATGGCCTCCACGCGATCTTGTGGCGATTCGCGTGTAGAGCCCCATGCGTCGGCAAGTTGCTGTGTCAAAGTGTCGTCACCAAACGAACGGATTTGGCGAGCATCAAAGGCGGATAGCTCATTTTTGGCAATCGTTTCTTTTTCGATCGCTGCAACGAGCTCAGTGGCGAATGTTTTGCGAGAAGCCAAGATCGAGATAATGCCTGGCCGATCCGTGCCACGGAACTTGCCATAGTTTTTAATCAATAGCTTCGCATTCTCAGGATCATCGTCAAGCGCCAGCCCTTTCGCAGCCACGTTGCTGAGCCGCTGGTCGCCGAGCAGCTTCGCACAGATCTCCTTGATGTCATCCGGACGTTGATTGACAAGCGAAATCAGTGCAGAGCGACGTAGTCCGATTTCAGTGGATTCGCTTAAGACCAGACTGCGAATCTCGTCCATCGCGCGACCATCGCCAAAAACCACGCCAAGCTCACGAATCGACGGTGCCAACAGTGCTTCATTTTCACGAACAGAACTTGCAAACGCAGGCCAAGACGCTGGCAGCGGTGCTTTGCCCCAACCTTTCATTGCATCCGCAATTCCCGCGACAACGTTCGAGCGAACTGCCCCATCATCGATTGGCGTAATGAGCTGCAACAGTTGTTCGACGGGGACCATGTTGTCGTGCATAGTTTCGGCAAGACGACGGACAATCAATCGTTGCGTCTTGGGCCAACGGCTGGTCATGGCTACATCGACCAGTGCAGTTGCATCGGCATCCGCGACCGGCATCAAACCGTACCAAACCAGTAATGGTAGGTTATGGTCGTCAGTATCTTCGATTCGCGTCATAAGCGCACTGGCGAGTTCCGTACGATTGGCAACGGGAAGTCGTTGCAGCGAAGACGCCAACGGCAATCGCACGAGAGCTGAGGTGTCATGTTTTGCCACTTCGATGCATCGAGCAAGCAAATTTTGATCGACTGACTGCGATGTATTGCGGGGGCCAAACACGTCGTCGATCGGCATTGTGTCGAACATCGCACGAATTGCCCAAGCTCGCAAATACTCGCTTTCGCTACTGAGCCAGGCTAATACAGTGGAGGAATCGGCTTGTTCGCAAGCAATCAGTGTCATTGCCGCGCGAACCGAATGGAGCTGGCTGTCGTTATTCGCCATCGCACGAAGCGTTGCAAAAGACTGCAGAAGATTGTCGCCGTTTGCGGTTCGTTCGTGCAGGACAAGACGGGCTTGTCGAATGGCCCATTCATTATCGGATCGATGCAACGCGACAAGTTCAACATTGCTGAGCGTCGCGACATCGCCGATCGAAGTTTTGGTTGGATGCGAATGGTGTTCAATCTTATAAATGCGTCCGCTGGTTCGATGAACACCATTACTATCATGACACTCTCCCGTGTCGCTCCAGTCAATCATCGTAACGCTGCCATCGGGACCAACCGACAGATCCATGCCTCTGAAAAACGGGTCGTTCACAACGCAGAAATCAGGATTATGTTTGGCAACATAGCCGCTTCCCAATCGCTCGACCGATTCTTGGTTTAACCTTTTGCCATGAAAGTTTGCGGTGAAAAATTTGCCACGATATTGCTCTGGCCAACCGGTTCCGAGATAGAACATGGCACCGCAATGCGCATGCCCGCCACCGAGTGAATTGGCCGCACCGTCTCGTGAATGGGTCCAACTTTTTCCCGTATCAAAATGGTAGTGATCCGCGTGTGTGTCGATGGTTTCGTAGGTTCGCGGGTTGGGATCGAGATTGAAGGGACGTGCGAAGTGTGCGCCGGGGACCGCATGCCAAAAATGCCCGTTGACTGTGTTGACAAAAAACAGGTCACCAAATTCGTTCCAATCATGACCCCAGGGGTTGGTTGTTCCTGCCGCGATGACCTCGACGGTTTTTCGGATGGGATGGTATCGCCAAATCCCGCCTTCGAGCGCGCAGCGCATCGCCTCAGGCGTTTCCGGGGCACCGATTCGACCGGGACACGAGGCGCCACACCGTCCATACAACCAACCGTCGGGCCCAAAGCGAAGTCCGTTGGCATAGTTGTGGTAGTTCGCTTGCGCGACCGTAAACCCATCCAGGATGACTTGTGCGGGACCATCGGGCACAAGGTCTTTGTCGACGTCGGGAATGAATAACAGTTGAGGTGGACACATCAACCAAACACCGCCGTGGCCAACCTCGACGCTAGTCAGCATTTGCACTTGATCGGTGAACACCGTTCGCGAGTCCGCTTTTCCATCGCCGTCGTTGTCCTCGAAAACGAGCACGCGATCACGAAATGACAAATCGAAACGTTGCTGCCGTTCGGCGTAAGTAAAATTCTCAGCGATCCAGGTCCGTCCTTTGCTGTCCCAGGCCATCGCGATTGGATTTTGAACTTCAGGTTCTGCGGCGAATACGGTTGCGTAAAAGCCATCCGGCAGCACCATGGACGCTGCGGTTTCGTTGGCTGCCAGTGGTACTGCAGCAACGTCTGGTTCTGAGTTACGCAGCGATGGAAAATCATCGGCGGAAGCGATGCCTAAGCATGCAATCGCGAGCGACATCGATGCGAACTTGTGAAGCAGAGTCAGCGACATCATGGGATTTAACGATCGACCTTGTTTTGATAAATAGAACATGGAGAGCAATGAACTTGTTGGGCTCAAAAAAAATACGGGAGCAACCATCTTAGCCGATGCCGAAGCTTGTTACCGTCACAAAACACACTTATACCGCTTGGACCAAGTAACCTTCCCATGTCAAATCAAAGAAACCTGGACCCTTCAGCTCAGGAAAAGCCTTCCACCTTAGGTCCCCGGTACCGCTTGGCGGGACTGGACAAGCGACTATTGGGTGCATTGATTGACACGTTGATCAACATCTTTGCGTTGGTTCCTGGCATGGCGTTGCTCATTGCAGATCTCTTTCAAATGGAAAATCAATACAAAATGGGTACGCTAAGCTTCACTGGGATCGGAGCAATGGCACTTGCCTTGTTAATTGTGTTTCTTGTCCAATTGTATCTCGCGCTTCTGCGAAGCCAGTCCATCGGCAAGTACTTTGTAAAAACTCAAATACTTGATTTTGAGACGAAAGTCCCCGCAGGGCTCGTCAAAACGGTCATTCTACGACTCTTCGTTTGCAGCGCGATCCAGCTCATCCCCATCGTTGGCTACATTTTTCTTTTGGTCGATTTTATTTTTATTTTTCGCGCGGATCGCAGGTGCGTGCACGACATGATTGCAGGAACGGAGGTTGTGGATATCGGATAATTGCGTGGACCTAAGCAATCTGAGTGAGCCGCAGGCGCTAGCGGGCTGTTGATTTAGTGAGCCGTACGCGCTAGCGTCGGGCGTTACGGCAGGACGCCTACCGTTAACGGCCCGTGGCTAGCGCCATCGGCTCACTAAAATGATGAAACCCACTAAATCAACAGCCCGCTAGCCTCGGGCCTTACAAGGCTCCAACGGACGCGATACCTGCAGCGATAGCCGGCTAGCGCCAGAGACCAGTGTCGCCTTACGCTCCGCGAAAGTGCGCACTTTCGCGGAGCGAAAGACGACACTGAAGACACTCTAAAGCGATCACTCGCGATTGGTTTTATGAATACTAATACAAAAATAACTGCATTCACATTTGACCTCGGGATCGTTGGCGGCGGGATTGTCGGTTTGGCTACGGCCCTACAGTCACTTCGCAAGCATCCGGACCGTCGTGTCGTTGTTCTCGAGGCCGAACCCGATGTTGGTAGACACCAAAGTGGCCACAATTCAGGCGTACTTCATTCTGGCGTGTATTACAAACCTGGTTCTCTCAAGGCGAAGCTTTGCCGCACCGGTAAGCAAGCGATGGAAGAGTTCTGCAGCGAACATGCGATTCCATTTGACCGTTGTGGAAAGATCATTGTTGCGACCAACGAAGCTGAGCTGATGCGACTGGATGACATCGAGCGACGCGGCAATGAGAACGGTGTGGAATTGCGGCGAATCAACAGTGATCAGATTCAGCAGCGAGAACCAGCGGCAGCAGGCATCGCAGGAATTCATGTTCCGGAAGCCGGAATCGTCGATTATCAACGCGTTTGTCTAACCATGCGACGAGTGATTGAATCAACAGGTTCGTCCGTGATGACATCATCGCGAGTTGAGGCGATCGAACCGCACGGCGGTGGGTTAAGACTCAAGTGCGGAGAGCGGTCTTTTCATGTTGCGAAGATGGTCAACTGTGGTGGATTACAATGCGATCGTGTGTTGCGTATGGCAGGCGGCGAAACGTCGACACGGATCGTGCCATTCCGTGGCGAATATTATGACATCATCAAGAGTCGCCAATCGCTTTGTCGCCATTTAATTTATCCTGTGCCTGATCCGTCGTTTCCGTTTTTGGGAGTACACTTTACTCGCATGATCGGCGGCGGCGTTGAATGTGGACCCAACGCGGTATTGGCGTTTGCGCGCGAAGGTTACCGATGGCGGGATATTCGTTTGAAAGATATCGCTGATACGGTTGGCTTTCGCGGATTTCACAAACTTGCCGCAACACACTGGCGTATGGGAGCCGGCGAAATATGGCGTTCTGTCAATAAGCAGGCGTTTGTTTTGGCGCTGCAAAAACTATTGCCGTCAATCCGTTCGTCGGACCTCAAGCCAGGGCGCGCTGGCGTACGAGCACAAGCCGTCGATGCTTCTGGTAAGCTAGTTGATGACTTTTTAATCGAGCGCACTGAAAATGCGATTCATGTACTCAACGCTCCCTCCCCAGGCGCAACGGCGTCGCTTGCCATTGCTCGCCAGATTATTGAAATGTAGAGCGAAATACGAAATGCGAAACCAATGGACTCGTTTTCTCGGTACCCTCACGTGGTTGATGTTTATCGCATTCGGCATGACAAAACCGTGTTTTTCCGACGACAATCAGTATGATGCGGCCGATCGGGAGTTGGTTGCCAAAGCCAACACAGCGATCTTGAAGTCAGCGGATGTGTTTGCTCAAACGGCCGGGATGAACGGTGGCTTCGTTTATCAAGTGAGTGTGGATGGTAAAGTTCGATTGGGTGAAGGAGTCGCGACGCCGACCGAAATTTGGGTGCAACCTCCCGGGACACCGACGGTTGGTATGGCTCTGCTCAATGCCTATGAAGCCGTTGGAAATCATCGCTTACTTGATCACGCGACCGAAGCGGCTAAGTCACTAATACACGGTCAACTAAAATCGGGAGCCTGGTCAGACAGAGTTGACTTTGATCCCAAGGGAAAGCATACCGGGCCGTATCGAAATGGCAAAGGCAACGCCAAGGGTCGCAACTACTCAACGCTGGATGATGATAAATCACAGGCCGCAATTCGATTCTTGATCCAGGCTGACCAAGCGAGCCAAGGAAAGAACAAAGAGATTTACGAATCGGTAATGTTCGCGCTCGATGCCATCTTGACGGCACAATTTGATAACGGCGGTTTCCCCCAAGGCTGGGAAAAGCCAGTAGAAAAATTTCCTGTCGTTCGCGCTTCGTTCCCCGATTACGATTGGCGCACCGAAGGACGGGTAAAAGATTATTGGAATTATGAAACGTTAAACGATGGATTGGCAGGGACAGTAACGGAAACGTTGTGGCTTGCCTACAAAACGTACGATGACAAGCGTTATCGCGACGCATTACTAAAGTTTGGCGATTTTCTCATCAGGGCTCAGTTGCCTGAACCTCAACCGGCGTGGGCACAGCAATACAGTCACGAGCTCGTACCGATTTGGGCTCGGAAGTTCGAACCTGCTGCGGTCGTTGGCCACGAATCCGAAGATGCGCTTCAAACGCTCATGTTTTTAACGGAGAAAACCGGTGAAAAGCGATTTCTGGAACCGATTCCAGCGGCGCTTGCGTGGCTGAAACGCTCACGTTTAACCGATGGTCAGCTCGCCAGGTTTTATGAACTAAAAACGAACAAGCCGGTATTTATGTTTCGAATCGGCGACGTTTACACATTGACTTATGACGACTCCGATTTACCAACACACTATGGTTTCAAGACGGAGTCGCGTGGCGAGAAACTGGAACAGCGGTACCTGATGTTGGTCAAGGGAGAAGTGCCACCTGCCATTGTCTCAAGCTTAAAAACTCTCAGACGCGATGCCACGGCGATCCTTGCCAAACTTGACAACCAAGGTCGATGGGTGACTAACAAAGACGGCGATCTGGTTTCTGGAACGGATGGTCAATCGTCAAGCGAATTGTTTTTGGACAGCAAAGTATTCTGCAAGAATATATCGCGACTGGCGGAATATATTTCAGCAGCAACGCGTCATTCAGCCGCTGCAAAATGATCGGAATTCTATTGCGCCTTGGAATACTTCAGCATCGACAAATGATCGGAATCAAGCAGGATCATCGACAGCCTTAACACGATCCGCGTTGTGAGCGAGAAAAAGGAAGAACAGTTGAAGGAAAGTATGTCCTCATCCCATAGTGGGGTGGCGAAGTTGCTACCCATGAAACCTTTGTACGGGATGATAAATTTTCAAGCGAACGGCTAAAGGCACCTAAAAGAAAAAATCTTGGGTCACTCTCAATCGAAGCACGTTTATCGGGTTCATCGGCTATAATGCCCTCATGACATCTGCAACCGCACTTCATCAACTGTTCGATTCGGTAGGCAACTGCCTTTCAATGGAAGCGGCATCCAAGCTGCGCGAGTTGAGAGTAACAGATGAGCTTCAGGATCAGCTTGACACATGGGCGACACAGAATTCTGCCGGGGAGCTGGATGCTGACGATCGTCAGCAATACGAGGCAATTCTACGTGCACTGAACTTCGTGGCTGTCCTTCAAGCTAAGGCTAGACTGATTTCGGAAGAATCAACGGGCACATGAAGAATTCGGCAACCGTGCGGCGGCTTGTACGGCAGCGAGAATTGGACCGTTGCGAATACTGCGGACTCGCCCAATCGAGCTTCCCATTAGTCGCTTTCCATGTTGAACACGTTGTCGCCAAACAGCATCACGGCTCGGATGAATTGGAGAGTCTTTGAACTGAGAAGACCGACAACTTAAACCGGCCAAACAACTCACTCAAAAGTGGCGGCGATGCGCTGACGATATTCGATCTGCATGACAAACATCCAATCTCATTTGATTCCAATCTGAACACCAGCGCGGCCAAGCGAACCATCACGTTCCTTCCTTTTTCCAACCAAGCTAAAAACTCAACGCCATCGCTACTAACGCCAAAAGCGAAGTAGTCAACCCCCAATAAAATGCTTGGTCCCCTAGGTTCCTGTCCAATCGGAAAGCGAATTGTGGGTGGCACCTTCCGTTGCAACCTTGAAAAAACGGGGGATTCATGCCGCGCAACACTTTGTTCTACAAAACAACTGTGTCGCACACCTTTTCCACCATCCACACCTTTTCCACCATCCCGGATGACTCGGATGACACGGGCGACCGCGCCTGACCCCCGCATAGCTCGCAATTCGTTAGCCGAGCAGCCGAGGAGATCGGGATGCGTGGCAGACGACATCTACAATTTCCACCTCGATCGGGCTACCTCGCGAATACATGTAGCAAAGCCAGATGGACTACGCTAAAATTGCCGAAATGGAATATGAGTGGGACCCTGAAAAAGCCGTTATCAACCTTGTGAAGCACGGTGTAACATTCCATGAAGCTTCATTCTGCTTGTTGTTTGGCACACGGATCGTGGCGACGTTATTCGCATCATCGGTGCAACTCGATTCAGCTCGATGAAAAAACCGCTAAGACGATTGAGGCAGCAGCCATTGTTGCTGGAGTTTCGATTTCAGACTTCGTAAGCAGCCTAGTTGCTTCCAAGATGAATGTCAGCTCGAGAGGATCTTGGGAGGCCATTGAGAAGCAGTTTGTCGACTTAAGCGTTGATGCGAATTCGGTAGGAGCCTTTCCTCGCTCGGATATCTACGCCGATCACGATTGAAAGCGTTCTGAAGATGCAAATTCTTGTTGACACCGGCATATTACTTCGCGCTTTTGATCGAACATCGTCCCATCAGCGCCCGATCCTTCGAACATTTCAGACGATTTGGAATCGGGGCGATGAAATGGTCGCGACGCATCAGAACATCGCTGAATTCTGGAACGTCGCGACGCGTCCGGCCAGCTCCCTCAATCATAATATTGTGGGCGTAGCCGTCCATGACGCCAGATTGGTTGCGACGATGCTTCGTTTTGGCATAACCAACATTCTTACGCTTAACGGTGCTGACTTTCAGCGCTACCCAAATATCGTTAGTTCGACTCCTTACGATTTTGCGTAACGTGACCTCTAGTACCTCGGTACGCTACGGCTGCTCTGTTCCACCAGAACGATAGGACGTGATCGAACGGAGCAAAGGTCGCCTGCGTCCCGTTGGCTTCGGCGGTGTTTTTTGATAATGCCTTTTAGGGCCAAAGCCGAAACTTCCGCTGGGCGAGCCAGCGGGATTCACTAGCCTAGTGAGCAGCGAGTTGTTGCTGGAATCTCTCGAACAGATAGTGGCTATCGTGTGGCCCAGAGGCGGCTTCGGGGTGATATTGCACTGCAAACGCGGTGGCGGCGCGGTGGCGAACACCTGCGATGGTGTCATCATTGAGGTTTCGATGCGTCACTTCTAAGCAATCTGGCAAGCTCGCATCTTCGACAGCGAAGCCGTGATTTTGAGTGGTGATTTCAACTTTGCCCGTAGTGAGATCCAGAACCGGTTGATTGACGCCACGATGGCCAAATTTTAACTTAAAGGTCTTGGCACCGCAGGCAATCGAGAGCAGTTGATGCCCCAAACAGATGCCGAAAACGGGCTTGCGAGAAATCAGTGCTGCGATCGACTTGTGGGCATAGTCGAGCGGCTCGGGATCACCTGGACCGTTGGAGAGAAAAATGCCATCGGGTTCGTGACGCAAGATTTCGTCGGCGGAAGCATTGCCCGGAACGATCGTGACGCGATTTCCGCGGGTGCGAAAGTGGCGAGGAATGTTCCACTTCATGCCAAAGTCCATACAGACGATGTGCGGGCGAGCGCTGTCATCGGTTTCGCTCACAGAACCGTGGGGGACAGAACCGTGGGGGACGGGAGTCCATTGGTCGAGTTCCGCTTTCCAACTAGCGGCGGCTTGCGGCATGACTTCGCGAACAAGGTCCCGACCGACTAAACCTGGCGAGGCATTGGCTTTGGTGATCAGCGATATGTTGTCGAGATCGATCGTCGAAATCACGCCGCGTAGGGCACCAGCATTGCGAATTTGGCGAACTAAAGCTCGTGTATCGATTCCGGAAATCGCGACGACACCATTTTTTCGTAGAAAATCACCCAGCGATCCATCTGCTCGAAAATTGCTGTAGGTGCGGCTGTCTTCGCGAACAACAAAGCCTGCTAACGACGGTCGGCGATGTTCGTTGTCCGCGTCATTAACGCCACAATTGCCAATCTGCGGATAGGTCATCGTGACGATTTGGCCGCGATAGCTGGGGTCGGTCAAAATTTCCTGGTAACCGGTCATGGCGGTGTTGAAGCAGACTTCACCGTCGACTTCGCCATCGGCACCGAAACTGTGACCATCGTAGACCGCGCCGTTTTCTAACGCGAGTTTTGCTGGTTTTTGTGTGGTCATTGTGTGATTTGCGCTGTGTGAGTTAGGTATCAGGAGAGTAAAGCGCGGCGCGATAATCGGCAACCCCGTCAAAGTCGCTGAATTTACTGATTTACAAAAGCTCAAACAATCGCTTGGCGTTAACGCTGGTCTGCTCGGCCATGCTCGCGTACGTCACACCACGGGTTTTGGCAATTGCCTCCAGGGTATGAACCACTCGTGCAGGTTCATTGGGGCGTTTACCGCGGTGCGGTTCGGGGCTTAGGTAGGGTGAATCGGTTTCCACAAGCAGCCTGTCCGCGGGGACGAAGGCAGCGATCGCCCGCAGATCATCTGATTTTTTAAATGTCACCATGCCAGCAAAGCTGATGTACAGCCCCATGTCGAGGCAATCCCGGCAGGTTTTCAGGTCGCCGGTAAAGGAATGCATCACGCCACGGACTCTGCCATTGGCCGTGTGGGGGCGAAGCTGATCAACGATTTGCTGGCCACTTTCCCGCAAGTGAATCACCAGAGGCAAATTCGTTGACTTGGCCAGCTCGATATGTCGCTCAAAATAGTCTTGTTGGACCTCGAGAGCCGTGTCTTTCCAGTAGAGATCGATACCGGTTTCGCCAAGTGCGCGAACGTTGGGGCCAGTCGCGAGTCGCTCGATCACGGCCCAATCGTCAGGGCGAGCTTCAGCGGCACTGTTGGGTTGGATACCGACACTGGCGAAAAGATAGCCAGCGAACTGGTCGGCAAGCTCACAGGCGGCGAGGCTAGTGGTGGCATCGAAACCGATCACGCCGATATTGATCAGCCCAGCAGCTCTCGCTGTTTCGATAACTGCGGGCAAACAGTCCGCAAAAGCACGATCGGTCAAGTGAGCGTGAGTGTCGATGACCTGCGGTTTGGGCATATCAAAAAGCTCGCAAAGTGAGCATTGGTCATTTTCAATGCGACAGGCTGGAAGCCTTTTTATACCCCACAACTTTTTCTTAGACCCCTGCCAGCTTGCCGCGTGGAATTAAGTAGCGGTACGGCGCGAGCCGTCCGGTG
>JAYVSE010000439.1:0-7138 GCA_043775635.1 Planctomycetaceae bacterium
TATGCTTCTGTGAAGTTCTTGTCACTCGCTTGATCGGTTAAGGCGAGGCCCAAAAGGATGACAAATTTGGAATCTCGCTGCGACAACGGTTTTTTTCGCCGAAAACCAGGGCTTAAAATCCGTTAGAGTCAGATGAATTAAAACGATCACGAATCGGTATTTTGCGGTGGCGACACAAAGGCGAACTCCTGCCACTTCACGGCTTTGTCCATCGGTTCGATTCGTATCACTAGATTACCGTTTTGGTATAGCCGAACCGTGCCCGTTGATTGGCTGATGACGACCGCTAGCGCTTTCGTACGGCGCGAAATGGCGGCTGCTGCCCAGTGCCGCGAGCCTAGGCCTTTGCTCATTGTCAAATCTTGATGAGTGACTTCCAACATTTGGCGGCTGCGTTCGATCACACCATCGGCATTGACGACGAAAGCACCATCAAGCTGCGCGATCTCTTTCGCATCGTCCTGGACCTTGAGATCGAGCAAATTCCTGAATTTCTTGTTGTAGCCTCGAAACGGATCCGTCCCGCTATCGGTGCTGTGTTCGAGCACATGCCTTGTGTCCCCGACGACAAACATCGTCCCTACTGGCTTGCCCTCGCGTCCTTCGCGACCGATTTGAACGGCGAGATCGACGATTGCCTTGACCGTCTTCAATGGCACGCTGCTTTCCAAACTTTGCAAATCTCGCGATGTCAGGCGGCGCATGCGTTCATCGAGTTGCAAATGACTGATCGTATCGAATCGGCCTTGCTCGAACCCTCCATAGACCGCAATGATATTCCCGTTGGGACGGATCATTTCATCTGCGGCCGCTTCTAATAAAGCATGTTGCAAACGCTCCAGCAGCGGAGCCTTTTCCTTGTTGAGAGGCAACGGCTTTAGTCCTGCTTCGATGGCTCCTTCAAGTTCCGCAGCGGTGTCGGCAGCTACGATCACAGGTTTCTGCGTCCCCGACGTCAGGTCCCCAATTCGTTTCAAATCCATCGTGCCGTCTAGCAGCAGCAGCATCGCGTCGATGCCCTGATCATCAAGTAACGTCCGCGCGGCGCGAATCATTGTCGCGCTGCTTTTGCCCAAACGGTGCAGTGCCATTGACCAACTGTGTCGCTTTCGAACGATATAGGTTCAGTCTCGCGAGCGAATGTCTCTCGTCTGTGAATGTGTGATCGATACTGCGGTCTGTTTTAAGCCAACAAGATCACCATAGCAATTCGAATGATGTCAATTGCTGGCACGAATTTAAATTTCTTTTTAGGCGACTCGGTCCAGGAGACCAACGAATTGGAAATTAAACAACATCCCACCGTCGCGATCGTCGGAGCCGGGTTGGCCGGTTTGTCCTGCGCTGTAATTCTTGCCAAGGCCGGTATCGACGTTCGGGTCTTTGAATCGACGGATCGCATCGGCGGGCGAGTGCGATCGGATATTGTTGATGGATTTACGCTCGACCACGGATTTCAGGTCTTATTGACAGCGTATCCGACTTGTCGCGAATGGCTCGATTACTCGTCGCTCCGACTGAAATCCTTTGAACCAGGCTGTTTGGTAAGGTACCAAGGAACGTTTTCATTGCTCGGTGACCCTTGGAGACGACCATCGCAACTTTTCCAAACGGCTACCTCTCCGATTGGCACGTTTGCCGATAAGCTGCGGATCTTGCGGTTGCGCTACCAAGCTTGTCGTGGGTCGATCGATGATCTATTCAAGCGGCCGAGTCAGTCTACCGAATCCCGTTTGGCGCAAGACGGATTCTCCCCCGCGATGGTCAACCTGTTCCTTCGTCCATTTCTGGGCGGCGTATTTTTGGATCCACAGCTCCAGACTTCCAGCCGCATGCTGGAGTTTGTGTTTCGGATGTTTGCCAGCGGAGATATCGCGATCCCGGCGGATGGAATGGCCGCGATTCCGAGGCAACTTGCGGAACGACTTCCTCGTGGTTCGATTCTTTTGTCCCGTTCTGTTGAATCGATTGACGGGAATGAAATCCAACTCAGCAATGGCGAACGGATCCATCCGCAGCGAATCGTCGTCGCCACCGAAAGCAACGCGGCTGCAAGACTGCTTGGCGAAAACTCAATGAACACGAAGTGGCGGACCACGACAACGCATTATTTTGCCGCTGATCAATCACCCAATCGCCAACGCTTGTTAATGCTGTCCGGCGACGAATATCGGCGCGATCAAGCTCACCGGATCGGAACGGTCGTCGTGCTCAGCGACGTGGCATCGCAATATGCCCCACAAGGTAAAAGCCTGATCTCGGTTAGCATGGCAGAAAGCATCGACGATGTAGAAGATACATCGCCACAATCTGAGCTCAAGGCGGTACTGACGCAGCTTCGAGGTTGGTTTGGCGATAGGGTTGACCGGTGGAATCAATTAAGGACCTACCGCGTGCCGTTTGGGCTTCCCGTCGTGAATCTTGACCACCAAGAATCGTTCCGACGAGTTGGAAAGACACTTGTCTGCGGCGATCATCTCGCGACACCATCGATCAACGGTGCCATGCGCAGCGGCATCGCCGCGGCGCATGCATTGTTGAAGGAGAGTCCAACCATTGCCCAAGGTGCTCAGAAAAACAACGGAGACAATCGTTTATAAAGGCCGAACCTTGATGTTTTTCCAGCGAACTTCGAACGGGCCTTCGTCTTTGCCGATACCGTGTACCTGCAACCCGATGAAGCCTTCGCGAGCGGATTCAGTATCTCGGACGTCTTCGATCTTGCGACCATTGATCCAAGTTTGGATGCGATCGCCATGAGCACGAACCAAGTATTGATTCCACTTGCCGTTTTCGTACGCATCCTTGATTGATTGAGTCGGGCTGATCCACCCGCGAGCCGTCCCTTCACTGTACACATATCCGGCTTCGCCAGGGGATGTTTCGATTTCTACTTGAGGCCCATGCACGCGACCGTTTTGATAGTCCGCGTTGCTTGCCGAGCGAATTTGAACACCTGAATTCAGCCCTGGATCGTCCATCACTTCAAACGCCAATTCAAAATCGCCATAGCTCGCATTGCTGCATAGAAAAGAATTCGGACTTCCCTGGGCAGTGGAACCGATGACAAGGCCATCTTCAACGCGATACTTCGCTGTGCCGTTTTTCTGAGTCCAGCCTTCGAGGTCTTTGCCGTTAAACAACTCAATCCAACCTTTACTTTCAAGACTTGGCGCGTTCTCAGTATCGACCACAACCGCAGGGGCCGCAGCAAGGCTTGCTGGGTCCCGAGTCGCAGCCTTATCACTCGTCAAAACATCGGCACCTACTGGCGGAAGCGTGACCTCACCGGTCGCTACCCACTGTGTACCCCGTTGCAACGTGACTTGGAAGGCAACTCCCTGCATGGCATGAACGTCATGGCCAAGCGTCGTATGGAATACACGACCTTCACCATAATTGATTGACATCAGGATAGGCTCGTGCTCGCCAGTGCCGCCTGTCGATGTTTCGCTGAAGGCAGTCGCCAAGACATGCATGTTCTCAGCCGGTCCACGCAATTTTCCATACAGTTCGTCTTCCGTTTGCCACCATGACTTTGGCAAACCGCGAGTGATCGGATGTTCAGAGTCGCGAACGACCATCAGGAATGGCGTTCTTTGTCCGTGAGTTCCACCGCTTCCTTTACTGGTGTCACGGGTGAAATCTTTGACGTCTTCTTTCCACCGCACGTAAGGTCCATTGGTCTCGTTTCGGCCACCCCAACCGCCAAGGCCGATCATGCGGTTGTAAGCGTCCCAACCGGGGAACGAATTATCAGCCGCATGCACGCTCACGAATCCACCGCCACCGGAAACATACTTGTCGAATGCCGCGCGGGTTGCTTCGCTCCAATCGTCGCCGTTATAGTTCGAAACAACGGCTTTGTAATCCGCAAATTTTGGCGCGAAAGAAGCCATGTCTTGGCCATTGGCTGGTGAAGTGGCCACATCAACCATGAATAAACCGCTACCCTCCAGCGTCTGCTTAATCAGCGGAGACGTTGCCGCCCAAGCATGGTTGTTTTGACCGTCGACCAGCAAAACGGGAATCTTGGCGGCAACATCAGGTGTCTGAGCAGAAATGGAAGCGGTGCCAACGAACAATCCGCAGATCATGGCAACGGTAGGGATCGAGGCGGTCATCGCCAGGCCAGTCGTCGCTAGGCCATTCATCGCCAGAAATGCGCGATTCATTGAAAAGGTTCCTAATTTGGGGTGGGTTACATACGTAGTCGAAGCAGTATAACAGAGTCTGTAGAAAATTTAACCGCCTTTACACGCACGAATTCTGGCTGACAAAACATGTTTTTTCCCACTCGCGGAGACTATCCGTCTGTACGAATGAGGCGATTGCGTCGCTACGATTGGTCGCGCCGGTTGGTCTCTGAAACGCGTTTGTCGGTTGACGACCTGATCTGGCCGCTGTTCGTCGTCGACCAGAAGTCCGGCGAGCAACCGATCGCGAGTCTACCCGGCGTCAGTCGATTGGGTTTGGAAAACCTCCGTCGCGCGGCTGTTGAAGCAGCGGAACTCGGAATTCCGGCGATCGCAGTCTTTCCGGCTACGGATCCATCTTTGAAAACGGATGATGCAGCCGAGGCGATCAATCCCGATAATCTTGTTTGCCGCTGCGTACGCGCGATCAAGCAAGAGGTTGGCGATAAAGTGGGTGTCATTTGCGACGTCGCCCTCGACCCCTACAGCAGTCATGGACACGATGGCCTGCTCCGCGATGGCTACGTTGTCAACGACGAAACGATAGAAATACTTTGCCAGCAAGCAATCGTTCAAGCCGCTGCGGGTTGCGACATCATTGCTCCGAGCGACATGATGGATGGTCGAGTAGGACGCATTCGCGCGGCGCTGGATATCGATTTTCAACAGGTTCAAATCCTTTCCTACGCAGCTAAATACGCCAGCGCTTTCTATGGCCCGTTTCGTGACGCGGTCGGTTCAGCAACCAACTTAGCGGGCGGCGATAAAAAAACATACCAACAAGATCCCGCCAACACGGATGAAGCGTTACACGAAGTTGCCGCCGATTTGCGCGAAGGTGCCGACATGGTCATGGTCAAGCCTGGCATGCCTTATTTGGATATCATCCGGCGCGTGAAGGATACGTTTGCGGTACCGGTTTTGGCGTATCAAGTTAGCGGTGAGTACGCGATGTTGTCCGCCGCAGCCGAGCGTGGTTGGCTAGATCGAGATCGAGCGATGATGGAAAGCCTGTTATCGCTCAAACGTGGGGGGGCTGACGGAATCTTGACTTACTTCGCCCGCGAAGCTGCGAAGCGATTGCATTGACAATGATCGATTCCGAAGTTCGTGTTCGCAGACTTTCTGCCGGGCCGTTGAGCGCACGTGCAAGTCGTCGATACGCTTGGCATTGGCTAGAAACGCAGGTCGCTGGACAGCCTTGGCGCATCGCGACGCCGTCGGATCCTGATCGGATGTTGCTGGACGCTTGCGAACGACAAGATGCAGGGGAAGTCGGCGTAATCGATCCGTTTTGGGCTACCACTTGGCGCGCTGCGGATGGTCTCGACCAATTCTTGCAATCGCGCGAGCTACGCGACGTTCGAGTGCTTGAGCTAGGTTGTGGTACCGGACGAGCGGGACTAGCGGCTGCGATTCGCGGCTCGCAGGTGACGCTTACCGATGGTGTCAGCGATCCACTGTTACTCGTTCAATTAACAACACTGTCAATTCAAGACCGCTGTCACATTCGGCGCTTACGGTTTGGCGAAGATCGCCTGCGCCAGCCACCATTTCCAATCGTCCTTGGCAGTGACATCACTTATTTTCGCGATATTTGGCCCAAACTTGATGTCTGCTTGCGACATCATCTCGGTGCTGGCGGTGAAGCGATCCTCAGCGACCCCTATCGTTCCATATCCAATGAATTTGCAAGCTGGATCGTGAAACGCAAATGGCGATACGAGGAACATCGCATCACAATGCAGGACGAACCCGATCGTCCGATTCGAATCATGTCCTTATCCCGCTAAGCTAAGGATCGTTCGATCAATTAGTAGGTTGAAGTCTATTGGTTTGATGATAGCGGCGTCGGTCAGTGTCGCATCTCCAAGGCATGGCGATTGCAATTCATGGCAGACAATCAATGGAAACCCGTCGTGGAAACAAAGGCTGATCCGATCACGAAAGACGCTTGGAATTCAAAGACGTTTCAGCCGGTCAAAACAACCGCACTCCGCATCAAAGTCGAACTCCAACTCAACTTTTCCGGCGGCATCTTGGAATGGCGTGTGAAGTAAAACGCGTGTTGAAATGACGCATCAACTCACAAACAATGCTAACAGTAGAAGGCTTCGCATTCATCGCGACTTGGTAGGCTCGACCAACAAGCGACTATCACTCAACCATTCCCGAAGCCGTTTGGGCCAGTCACCTGCGGCATCCGTCGTACCGGGTCGAAATCCAAATCCATGGCCCGCGTTCGAGTAGACATGAAGTTCACAGGGAACCTTTGCCTCTTTGTATTTTAGGTAGAGCTGTGGCATGCCAATCGAAATGTCATCACGGTCGTTAGCTCCTAGCGCAATGAACGCTGGTGGCATTCCCTGCTTTACCGAAAATCGGTTTGAACTTCCTGGGTAGATCAAAACTTGAAAATCAGGACGACAACCAATCTTTTCGATCGGATCCGCAGAGTTGGCGTTGCCCGTATCGAATGCCATCGCAGCCAATGCGGCCAGCTCTCCGCCGGCTGAGAAACCCAGGATTCCTATCCGTGCAGGGTTTATGTTCCACTGGTTTGCATTTTCACGAACCATTCGAATGGCCCGGCGAGTATCGGCCATGGCATGATCGTCGACGGTATAGGTCGAACCTTCTTCGCGCGCCAAGCGATACTTCAAGACAAAGGCTGCAATTCCGTGTTGGGCGAACCATTCTGCGAGCGCACCACCTTCATGCCCCAGACACAACATCCGATGCCCACCACCGGGCGCGATAATGATCGCTGTTCTAGTCGCAGCGCTCGCGTTGGAAAGATACGGCGAAATCGAAGGATGATGGATATTCGTAACATTACACTTCCCAGGGTGCATGTCAGGGTTTGCGAGGTCTTTTGACTTTCGAAAAACGTCAATAGGAGATTTCCAGTTTCTTGTGTTAAACTGAGCTGGCTGGTTGAG
>JAYVSE010000440.1:0-55102 GCA_043775635.1 Planctomycetaceae bacterium
GCAACAATGAAGACCAATCCAACGATTCCGAATATCCCCCATCGAGTCGATGGGTTCACCATGCTGCGCCGCAAATCAGCCGCCAACTCCGCTGCTGAGGAATAACGTGCTGCTGGATCACGCTGCAATGCTTTTGAGCAAATGGCACGCAACTCTGCGGGCATATTCTCCGGCCCAACCTTCGCTCCGGCGACGATCTCCCGGCGCAATACGTTCGGTTCGGTGGATGTATACGGCAACTTTCCGGTCAGAAGCTCATACAGAACTATGCCCAGACTGTAGATGTCGCTGCGAGCATCAACTTCCTTGCCTTCAAATTGCTCCGGCGACATATACCGCAGGGTTCCGATGGATGGAGCAAACTTGCCGGTCTTGTTCGCCGACTGTGCGATTCCGAAATCAGCGAGCAACGCCCGCCCGTGGTGATCGATCAGAATGTTCGCAGGCTTGATATCCCGATGCACGATGCCGTTGGCATGGGCGTACTCCAGGGCTTCAGCAATCTCAGCAGCCCACCGGGTTGCCTGCGGTAGTTCGAGCGGCCTTCGAGCAAGATGATCGCCGAGGTTGCCGCCCTCTACGAACTCCGAAACGATAAAGCATGTTCCGTCCTCCCGGCCCACGTCATGGACTGGCACAATTCCAGGATGTTTGAGCCGGGCGACACGGCGGGCCTCAGCCATGAACGCATCAGTCGAATCCAAACGGCTGGGCTTGGGGACTTTGACGGCGACATATCGGTGAAGTTCCAAGTCATAGGCACGCCAAACCTGGGCAAACCCTCCTTCTGCGATCAGGTCATCAAGTCGATATCGACCTGCAAGTGTTTGTGGCTCTTGAACAGTGTTACTGGGATAATCCTCCGTATCAATCATTTCAATCGGCCTATCCATCCAATCCGCTGCCTTTAGCGCACGGATACGACGCTCTAGTTCATCGACTAGATGTGGACAGGCTTGGCAAAACTCAATGGACGAAACCTCCTGGCCTTGCTCACGCAGCTCATCCCAGCGGAGCAGCAAGTCGGCCAGTAGTTCTTCATCCTCTGTCGTCACTTCTGAGCGCCTCACTTAGTTTCACCTTGACCATTTGCCATCGTCGCTTGAACGTCCTAAACGACATCCCTAACAACTTGGCCGCTTCTTCCTGCGACAGTCCTTCATAGAAGACAAGATTGATGATCTCTTGTTCATCAGCGGAAAGACCTTCAACCTGACTGTGGAAGTGACGCCAGCTTTCGAGGTCTTTGGGTTCGCTGGTAGCGACATGCAATGCTCCACTAACTTCATCAGCGGGTTGACCATCGGTGTGATGATTAGCTGCACCGCCCTGCGGTCCAAAGTGATGCTTGGCCAAGTCGAGCAATTCTCGCCTGATTTGAACTGCTGCCAAGTTAAAAAAGTGCCGCACCGATTCCACCCGAACTTCAGCCAACGCTCGATGCAATTTGACCATCGAGTTTTGGAAAACGTCATCGGTTTGTTCCCAACGCCGAAGCTGTGGGAAGCCGTGAAACATCTTGCGTGTGAGCCGAAGTAAACGGTCACAAGCGTGGTGCAAAAGTTCATCATGCGCAGCAGCGTCTCCCAGAAGTGATCGGTTGATCAGATTTTGTAGTTGGGTATCTGTCCCAGTAACTAGGGGCTGTGGCATAACGAGTTCCTGGTAACAGAAAGGGCGAATGCCCCATTTTACGCAGAAAAACGCTAGCCGTGTCTCCCTGTTAAGCATTGCGAGTGAGGCTGGGGAAAAGGGCCAAAAAAGATTTTTTGAATATTTGTGGCCCAGTTTTGCCCTGGCAATCGCATGGCTTGGAGAGCAGGAAGAAAACCAGCGAGTCACCGGAGCTAGAGTTATGAGCAGAGATTTACCGCCGCCGATCAGCGCCAACGAAACCAAGTCCGACAACAAGGGATTTATGGCGAAACTGTCGAAAAGTGCTGGGGCGGCAACAAAGCTCGTTGCTTTACAAACGGAACGCACAAAACTGAACACACTTACCCTGCCCACCGCATATCGTGCTTTGGGCAAAGATTGTCTTCAGCAAAAACGGCATTTGGATTGCGTTCCTGAGCTAACTTCGCAGCTTCGATCCGTGCTTGCCGAAATAAAACAACTGTCCGAATCAGCTACCACGCAGGATACGCCGCAGTCATTTTCCGATAAGGCGAAGGCGGCTGGTAAGCAGGCTCTTGATGTCGCTCGTCAAAAGCAACTTGGAATGAAGCGTGACTCACTGATTGCGAGTATTGGTAAAGCAATTTACGACAATCATTTGGACGCAGGTGGCCCCATCGAGTTAGTTGGGCCAATCGCATCCTCGATTGCTAGGATCGGACAGATCGACACCGAAATCGGTCAGCAATCGGCAGTTGGGAACGGTTCACTCGTTACGCCTAAGAGAATGCTGGTTGGAGTGGGGCTAATCTTGGCTCTCTTTACCGCATACCTAGTCGTCCCACGAACTTCGGGCGACCGTGATTGGAAAGCCGAATCGGAGGATGAACGGGCGGTTGCAATAGCAAAACATGAACCACAGTTTTTGCAGATGCTCCAAGCAGGCGACTCCGCTTGGGATGCGGGAAAGAAGCCAGAGGCAGTTCAGCATTACTCCCAGCTTCTGGGACAATTCTGTGGTCATGGACAAAGCGACCGTACAGAAGTTGCACGTCAGCGAAACCCTGAAATGGCACGAGCGGCTGGCCGAGCAATTGATTTTCTTGCTGATAACGGCAACGACGAAACAGCTAAAGACCTGATCCGAAAAGCGGACCAAAGCAACTTGGTGATCGTCTTCAACAGTACACAAGTGAATCGCTTAGTGATTGAAGCCAAAGCCGATGAGAAGAAGGATGAAAAGGAGGTAGACGATTGGCTTCAAAGGGGAGAACAGAACGAACGAGAAAATACTCAAAGCACGTTTCCTACGTCGGCAAACGACGAGAGCTTGACGGATAATGACTTCCCAGAATGGAATCAGCGGCTGATGGCACTGCGGAAGATCAGGGGCGGCATGAACATTGAACAGGTCGAAGGCATCCTTGGCCTCGCTGATGAAACCGACACCGACAATGACCCTACCGGCATCCTTGCAGAACGAGGCGAAACGCTCACCATCTTGACTTGGCGTGGGGACGATCCGGGGGAAAACGGCGACTTCATCAAGATCGGGTTCATCAACGAGCGGCTGAAAGACCTGAGCTTCATGAGCGTCAATGCTGCCAAACAATAGCCACCTCTTTCGATGCCATTAGCTCGGCAACTCGAAGCTGAAAATTCTGACCACTTTCGTTTTCGACACTTAAACCTAATAGGGATAAAGCGACGACCGTGAACGGCGTGTAGGGAAGAGTGCTTACGTAAGGCCCCGAAACGGAAATCCTTAAGAAAAGCAAAGTCACAGACAGATACATTTTCATGCCATGCTCCATTGACGGCGAGCAACACATGAACCTGATTGACAACTAGGCCAGATCCAAATTACACACCCTGATCGAATCGAGATAAAGCATGGCAGCAGAATGGCACTATACGAAAGACGGTGAGCAGCATGGGCCGGTTTCGGCGTCTGAACTCAAGGCGTTTGCGAGTTCAGGCACACTCGTTCCAACTGATATGGTTCGGAAAGAGGGCATGGCTGAGTGGAAGCAGGCTGGTAAGATCAATGGGCTTTTCACGACTACTTCTGTACCTGCGACCAATAGTCCCAAGGTGCCGCCCGATCTTCCTCAAATCAAAGTACCTCCAACTTTACCAGAGACGACCAATAGGCAATCTCTAGCCGAGGCAGCCAAAGGCGCAGTAAGAGGGGCTGCGCAATATGCAGCAAAACAAACCGAACGAACAAAGCTGGTGAATTTGACGTTACCATCGCTTTATCAGTCGCTTGGTCGCCATGCCTTTTCGTCACCGGACTTTCGTGCGGAGTTCGCTGAAGTATTCCAACAACTAGATCAAGTGCAAGCAGAACAATCGGAGATCAAAGGTCGGACTCCGGTGGCAACGAAGAGTTTTGGTGATAGAGCTAAGGCGATGGCAGGACAAGCAATGGATGCGGCTCAGGCACAGAAGTTTTCGCTGCGGCAATCGTCATTGTTCGGAACGCTCGGAAAAGCGGTTTACGACAAGCATGAAGCCGCAAGTGGCCTGCAAGAACTGGTAAAGCCTATCGCTGATACTGTGGCACGACTTGCGATGCTCGATAGCGAACTCGACAGCTTGTCAACGAACAAGGAGGGTTCGTGGATCACTCCGAAGCGACTAGCGACTGCGGTTGGAGTAGCAATTGTTTTGACAGTACTTGTATTGGTCGTAAAGCGAGAAGACCCAAAGTATTCTGAGATAGCACAAACTGATCAAGGAGACAGCCAAGCAAATAACTCTGCACGAACTTCTGATGCGCTGACTGAAGACTACTTTCCGATGGAAACTGGGATCGAGCGATATTTCAGCCTGCGAAGTTACTCGGAAGCCAACAGTAAGATTGCAAGATCCCCATTGACCATAAAGACTGAAGACAGGGCGAGCAAATGGTTTGAACTAAGGCCTGACCTTGAAGATCTCTATAACAAAGGGTCAAAGCACTATGTATGGTATCGGCCTGGAAATGGCAAAATAAGGCTTACTGATATTGGCACCTATTCCATCGTCTTTCGCAAGACGGAGATGGGTGTAATGAGATGCGATAGCATTGGCAGTGGAGAAGCCTTAGTTGGATTCGAGGTGCTTTGGTTTAAGTGGGGCGCAAAACCGGGCGACAGGTGGGACACAAAAATTCAGGGAAATGAGCTTGTCGAATCTGCCCGATACGACAAAAATGAAACCGTAGGTGGTCTTGAGTGCGCAGTCGTTACAGTGTCTACCAGCCATTCCGGACATTTGGCGACGAGAAGAAGTAGATACTGGCTCGCAAAAGGTATTGGAGTTGTCCGTCAAGCAAATTACAGCTTAAAAGAAAACTCTTGGATGCCATTTAATGAGCAAATCTATTCTGAACTGAAGTCGGATATTGCGCCACTGGATTGGGAATCGAAATAAGGATGAACTGGCAGTTGGCATAATTGTCATTTCGCTTCCGATGTGTTGGCGTTTAGTAGATGAGCGTTCGATTCGGAAGACGATACGGTCCATTTTCAGGCCGATTCAAGTCGATGCCTTTCGGCAAACAATCGGATAGTATGATGTGCATTAGCGGTGAGCGGTTCAATCTTCTACGGCGGAGAGTCAGTCATGGGTCGAGTTCAGTGGTTAGTACTTTTGATCGCTGTAGTTGTCGCTCCACTGGGGATTGCCCAGGACAAAAAGGACGCACAGCAATCAGACCCATTTGCGCCTGCCCAACCCTTAGCTGACGGCTGGGAAAAGATGGACGAACGATTGATCTTCTTGATGGTACGGCTGGTGGATGTGGAGGCCAACCTCGAAGCCGTCGATCTTGCGATTGCCAAGAGCGGTGCAAGGGCCGGAGTTGCTCGAAGCACCGCCAATCGTGCCGAAGCCGGAAGTGACCGGATGGACCGTCGAGCAGGCGGTCCTGTTCGGTGGGATCAATTCTACGGACGTACTGCTGAGAAGTTCTTTTACCATCCAACACAAAACCATACCTACCACACCGAGACAATTCTCAGCCAGCAATCACCAAGCAATGACAATCAAACTGCACCGGGCGTACCGTCAAGACAAGGTTTACCCGTTCACCAGCGTCCACCGCAATTCGACTACATGTATCGGGCTAACGAAAACGCCAAAGAACGTGCAACAGCAGAGGTTGCCAAGATTGCAAACAAAGTGGATGCGCTCGCTGCTCGTAGGGCAGAACTTGAGCTTGACCAAAGCAAACTTTGGTGTGAGGTAGCCTTTCGGGTCGTATCTCGAAATGACCTCGATAAGAAACCGCTGTATCGATTCATGCCCAAGAGTTCAGAGCAAGAATCGTTGACCGCTGCTGCTTCGTTCGTGGTGGTGGCGTTGTCCATTGTCAAAAGTGGTGAATCAGATCAGAGTAGTGCATTTCGGCAGATCAAGCCGCTGGTGTCCAAAGCGAGAAGTGAACTTGGAGACAAGTGGCTTCAACTTGGCGTCAATTACCAAGACCAATCATCAAACGAATGGAAGTTTGCGACCCTGGCTCGCCATCTTGAAGACGTATCAAGCAATCTGTCTGACAGCTACTCCGTATCGATTGAAAGTGCGAGAAACAGCGACAATGACCGTCGTGACATTTATCGAGGATTGTTGCAAAAATCACTGGTTCAATATGCCGAAGCAGTATTGGCATTAAATGAGATGGCGTCGGAATTGGCGAACGCAAATAAGTTCGAGCCGGATTTACAAAAAGAGTTACATGCGACGAATACTTCGTTCTCACTGAGGAACTCTGAGCCTTTGAATTCAAGCAATGGTGCGTACGGTGAGAACTTAGTCGGCTCCACGCTTTTTCGTGGTCACAGTTACAAGGTATTTCTTGAGGCAGGTTTGGATTGGGCGACGGCAAAAACCCGCTGCGAAGCGATGGGTGGTCATCTGGTAACGATCACCGATGAGCAAGAAAATAAATTCATAACTGCGCTGGCAACCAAGACCATCAGCGACATCAACAATTCAGGTATTTGGCTTGGGGCAACCGATGAACGAAACGAGGGGCAGTGGAAATGGCTAGATGGGACTCAATTCAAGTATACAACTTGGTTCGATGGTCAGCCGAATGGAAAGGAAAAAGAAAACTACCTTCTTTTATTGCTAAGTTTCCGTAATGCCCAAGGTAACGAAATTCATGGCTGGGGTGATCAACCCATGTCAGGGAAAATTCATGTGATTTACTATGCCTGTGAATGGGATTCCGCTGCTGTTACGACAATCCCAAGCCAGGGGAGTCCGGCTGATGACGCATTCGACCCATTTAAGCAGAAGTCTGTTTGGAGTGATGAAGGATTAAAACTGACTGTCATTGATCGTCAAGGCGAAACATTCAGGGGCAAGCTCGAATGCAATGAGTGGGCAAGAATCGTCAGGGGGACCATCAATGATGGGCAAGTGTCGTGGCTTGCAAAAGACGTGCAAATCATCAAGGGCTTTACTGGTGGTGATAACCACGGAAACATTTCAAGCGACGACAACGGATACAAACTGGATGTTGAATGGAAACAGTCGAACGGAAAGTCAGGATCATTCACGCTTCGCCTGAACAGATAAATGTTAACTCCGCCCTTTCCGGCTTCATATGACCTACATTTCGCAAAAATCCTCCCCAACGACCCTACTGCCGCAATTTTTTTCAGCCCGGCGTATTTTTTGAAACCGTCCCCACAGAATTTTCTTCAGCCCACACAATGAAAAAGGCAGATAGACATGGCGGGTGGTGCCGGGGTAGAGTCTTTAAAACTCTCAACTTTTTCAGTTGGAATTGTTTAATTCCCAACTTTGGAAAAAGTCTTTAGGCAACTCCCATCTCGATACAACATCGACGTTAGAACGTGTCCGGGTCAAATGCTGATCGTTGCTCCACTTCGATTACGCCCAGAGAATTTCGACGATAGATCATTTCGATTCCGGCGAACATCGTTCGCACTTCCGGGACCATCGTAGCAACATGGAACATGACTCGGCTGACCTGCTTAAAACTGGAAACTTTAAGCCAACCACTGGTTTCCCACGTCGAGTCTTCTGGCGAAACAATCAGCCCAAACTCATGATGCCCTGCATCTGGTACTACCGCAGTGAATTTCACAGAATCGGGCTTCACACATAGCGAACTGACCTCTTCACACCCAAGCTCTATACAGAATGCACGAACTGATTCCATGATGCGCTGCACATTGGCAAGGTCACTGGATGGCAAGTGCCAAGAGTAGGCGTATGCGACGTTGAGTTGACTGGCCATTTGATTGCAGTTCAGGTGAGTTCAAGAACATTTTCCCAAGAAGCTAGGTCTTCAATGCGACCTGCTGGTATCTCGACAACGGTGACGATGCCACTGTCGTAGAGCAACTTGCCTCCCCATTGCGTCAACTGATCGAAATGCTTGCTGCTCAGTGGAGTTGTCGTTCGCAACGTAAACGAAACCACATCGCCATCGAGCTTGCCCTCCAGTTTGGCAATTGCCCGCTCAGTGATTTTGGTGTTCACAATTGCAATGCCTCTCGAAGTTCGGACAACGCCCCAAGACCTACCATGCGACGGACTTCTTTGCCGCCACGAATGACGAGTACGGTAGGTATGGCACTGACGTTATAGTCACTGACCAACTTTGTGTTCTCCACCACGTCAACGGCAACGAACTTAGCTTGCCCGACTAGCTCTTCAGCCAGCAGAGCCAATACTGGTTTAATCGTGCGGCATGGCCCGCAATAATTTGCGTAGAAGTCCACTATCACAGGCACGGATGATTGAAGGACTTCGTTCTCAAAATTTGATGCGTTGACTTCGATGAGGTTCATGATGTTTCTCCAGATATGGCCCTTACTTCGTTTCTAATTCGATCAATCAGTTCAAGTGGTTCTGTAGTGGGATCGGGTTCAAGGTGAATTCGCAGAACGAACGGCTTGCCTCGATAGCTGCCAACGATTCCAATGAATGGTCCATGTCCATCCTGCAAGCTATAGGTCATGACACCGCATTCTTGGACTTCATCGAGATCAGCCTCATTCAAAAAATCTAGGACTTGGAACTGGAATGGCGTCCAGACCTTTTTGCCATCATCTGGACCACCGTAAACGATTTGGAACGTCGGACAGACTTCTATTTGAGTCACTTCATCATCCCTAGCGAACACAGCCCAGTTCATCATGTTGCATGGGCCGTGATAAACCCAATGCGGACGGATCATGTCACGAAAGGATTCGATCTCAAATGCTCCAGTGTCGTTCTCAAAATCGTTCATGCCATGCTCCTAAGAATAAATGAAGCCGTCATCACCGATGTACAAATCAACGCCTCCAAAGCTATGGCTTGCTTCAGTGAGTTTCGCACCAACGTCATCGGGCCAATCTCCGTCCCAGAACCCAGCACCGTGACCATTCCTAGTCAGCCAAAAATCATGCCCCGCTTGTTCAAGATGACCGGCGATGTCCTCGGAATAGTCTTGTTGAAACGCTTGGCAATCAGCAATGATGTTTGCCAGTGCTTCAGGTGCGATGTCTTCGACTCCATAGTTGGCGTCAAGTGGATCGCCGCCTGAGTCATCAGAATCGTCCGTTGAGGACCAAAGCGCCGCTTCGATATATGATTTGGTAAAACGGTCCATTGGATGCTCCGGGTTTGGGATAACATCCAGCAGGGTACACTGACACTACGAGTTTCTAAGCTGATGCAAGACTTCTTCGAGGTCGATTCGTACTTCCCAATCGGCTGTAGATATTGCCATCGAGATTACGTCCAAATCGTTTTGGATGTACTGTTTAATGCTCAGGAGATTCTCAGCCCCGATAAAACGATTCGTTTCGTCGATGTCTCTAAGAAGTTCGAGGCACATACCGATGGCGTGTAACCAATTTCCAAAAGTCAAGCCGATAGCTTCAGCGGCGGCGAAGCGAACCGTAAAGCTCTCATCGTTAAAAAGCGTCGTTACGCAAAGTACACCTGACTTATGCCTTCGCTCTCCAAGGAATTCGCAGGCAAGTGATCTATGGGCTGGCTTGGGATCGTTCAATGCGGCGATTAAAACAGGAACAGCTTCGGGGTCGCTTCGATCAACCGCACCAATCGCACCAGCGGCGACGATTTGAAGGTACGGTTCTGAAGTGTTGTGGAGAAGGGGTTTGATTGCGGCCAATGCTGGTTTGGCTTGCTCACCCAGCTCCTTGAGTGACCATAGAGCGTTGCAACGAACAACTCTATCTGATTCTCCCAGGTTCCTGATTAGTCGCTCAATGGTCATCATTTGGCTTTACATCCGTTCGGTATTGCGAGAGTCACGATGGAAACTGGCCATCAATATTCTTCTGGCAACAGTACCGTAGTTGCCAACCGATCCCCTGATTCGTCTTCCGCTTCGGTGATTACCCAAATCTTGGTCACATCATCGCCTTCACCTTCAAGGACGTAGGAGCTTAGGATACGACTTCCATCGACCAGTGCATCTTCGTTAGCTTGTGTGTCGTCTTCGCTGAGATCACCCCAGTCTGTTTTGGCATGGCGTTCGATGAACTCAACAACGCTTTTCCCTAAACGCTCAAGTGTTGCCAATGCCGCTGGAGTGGCAACCACTTGTCCAAGATCGAATCGAGGCGAATTTGTTGAGATCATTTAAGTTCCTTTTAGATTGAGTCATCGTTACACGGGCTAGGGTACACTGACAATCAAACGATAAATGCTGACTCTCGTTGCCCATGATTGCTCGAATGAAATTCGCCACGTCGGGCCAGTCGAACGGCAACCTCCAAGGCGTAATCTTGAAAGTCTCTTGAGTTATCGGAACTGTTCGTCGTGTAATGCGCAATCTCTTCCAGAGCTACTTTCAGCAAACGATCTGAAAGGGCCTTGGAACCGGCCACTAGGAACGCATCACCAGCTAGATCACGATTGATGTAAACAATGCCGTCTCGATAGTATCCGTTCAACATGACTCCTGCATCAAGGATCGAGCTAAAGCTGCGAACTTCGGGCTTGTCCTTGCCATTGGTCAAACCCACTTCTTCGATCAAATCCCAGATGTAATCCACGCTTGCTTGAGCATCGATTGTTGCCTTCGTGATTTCACGACCGGATAGCTCATCGTGGCTCAGGACCGATGACGAAGTTTTAACGCCGTACAGCCCCGCTGCCGAAATCAAATTTTCTGGAGCTACAACAGGCTTATAACCTTTTCTTTCGAGTTGACCGACAGTTGCCTTGCTGGTCAGAACCGATTCATCCCCGGCGATGGCTTCAAACGCCCCTTGCCATGCCTTCTTGCGGATTTCGATTGCCTCAGTCGAGTCGTAGTATCCTGGTTGGAGACTGTAAATATCGAATCCAAATTCCCAATAGCTCTGTTCGCTGGAGATCAAACGCTCGAATAAAACTGCGAGAGTCTTTGCATCAGCGTTGGCCAATGCCTTACCAGCGCCATGGCGGACATCCCAATCGCTGGCCTTACGGCTTTCGTCAATGGTCAAATTGTCCAGATTGTAATCGAAAAGGCTTTCGGTATCGCTTGATTCAAATTCTCGGACTCGAACCCCACGACGATAAATAACCGCTGCTTTACGATCCCCAAGGTTACGATTGGACTTTTGCAGAATTGCCTTACCAAGTGACTCTGGCTCGCTGAAATGAAGGAACCACTTGCCGAGATTGTTGTAGAACTCAAGAACCTCTGGCGTCAACGGAATGAAAATACGGGTGGAGCCAGCTTTGGCTCGAACTTGCGATTCGCTAACAACGTCAACAGTGACACCGCTCCAATCGCCTTTCTCACGGATACTTCGGTCGATGGCATTGGAGACGAATTCTCGAAGACCCATCGCAACGTCGTCCCAGTCAAGCCGACCAAATTCCAAAACGAATCCAAGGTCCTCCGTTGCAGACCGACTAACACCATTTGCATCGGTCCCACCGAATTTCACGACCACTCGTTCAAAACGCTTGGTTGCTTGCGAATCAGATACAACCTGTGGACGAGTAGAAAACTCCAGTTTCAAATTGCCTGCGAAAACGATTGGTTGAAGTTCATTGCGCAACAAGAGAGCGATACTGTGCGTACTGCCAGAGCCAAATTGGCCGATCATTCCTGCGTTGCTGCTCTGATCTGCCATGCTCACGCCCAAAACGGTAAAGGCATCAGCAGGTGCAACTCCAATATTTTCTATGCGAAGATAGGCAGTCATTGTTTGTTCACCCTAAGATATTGAGACATGGATGGTCCTGATGTCCAGTAGGGTACACTGACACTAAAATCACTCCTGATCGGCGTAAAGTTCCTCGAAGTATTCGGAAACAACTGTTGGAGCAACAAAGTCTTCGCCATTGTGTTCCAGGAGCCAGTCCAAGGCGTCTATGACTGCCTCGTCGTCTTCGATCCCAATGAGCCGCTCCCAACCTAGCAAAGTTGCATTGAGATGGTCTTCGTGGCTATTGACGAATGGATACGAATTGCCATCGTCATCGGTAAGAACCCAGGCCCCAAGGTCATCCGGCCCCATCAATGTTACGATCATGGTTGTCTCCAAAGGTTTAGAAAATTGCTAGGGTACAATCACGTTGTCCGAAGCTCTCCTTTTTCGTTTACTTGCCAAATCTGTTTTGTGTTTACCTCGATCGCCGTCAGCCAACCACCGCCACAGCAATTCGTGTCGATACAGATCAAATAACCCAAGTCCAAGACCTCTGGTTGCGGCGTATGACCAACAACGAACGTCTTGACTGAACAATGCCATCTTGGTGGAAAATAATCCTTCAGCGACAACCATCGCAAAGTGTGGTCGTCCAACTTTGTGAGCGGAACTTCCGGCTTGTAGTTCGCATGGACGAAAACGTGCGTCTCTGTTTCGTAGTACGAAAGGCACGACTCCAAAAACCGAAAGTGGCTTTGTGGGATCAAACTTAGTTTGCTAGTTGAACCATAGCTGTCCAGTGCTGAATCCCCTCCACAATTCAACCAAAATTGAAAATCAGACCGACCGTCTCGTGCATGGAGCATCATTTCGTCATGATTGCCCAGTATTGGCACTAAATTGCACCTGGATTGCAAGTCAATCAATCGGTCCAAAACGCCTTTGCTGTCGATGCCTCTGTCCACATAATCGCCAAGTGTGACAAGTGTATCGTGTGGTTGTAGGTCGATGGCGTCAATCAAGGCTGTAAAGGCAACTGAGCATCCGTGCAAATCACCGATTGCGATTACTCGTGGTTCTGGCATTCTGTTCCTATTCATGATTACGATGAAAGTTCAATTTATCCAATCGGCAAGTAGTTCGCACTCGAATCCGTTGGTCTTGCATGGAGGTACTTGCCTGTTGTCGCTATCGAACTATGGCCCAGGGTAGCCTGGACCAAGTGAATTGGTGCGCCCCGGTCAAGTGCATGTGAAGCATGAGCATGTCGCAACCAATGGCAGGAAACCGCTTTCTCTAATCCGGCACGTTTTGCTGCCATACTTACGATTCGCCATACTTGTGATTCATCCAAATGCCCGCCTTTCTTGCGGCTCCTGAAAACAGGTGAATTGTCATTTGCAACGCCCCGAAGTGCTTGGAGAGTGTTCCAAACCGATTGCGGCAATAGAACTGTTCGGGTCTTCGATCCTTTACCAAAAACCGTGATTTGTCCAGAATTGTCCCGGCTTTGTAGGTCGCTCCATTTCAGGCTACAAAGTTCAGCCACTCTGAAACCACTCGCATAAAACGTCAACAATATCTGCTTGTTGCGAGGCATATTTTCGAGAGCGATCATTTTGAGGACATCGGTTTCTTCCAGGATGCGTTCTGCAAGTTTTTCTTTTAGCTGTGGAAGCCTTAACGGAGCAGCAACATCGAAGGGTAAGTAACCAAGTCGATGCCCGAAGGCAAATAGCGATTTGGCTGCGGACAAGGTTCGATAAACCGACGATGGTTCCAGTCCTTCACTGTTAAGATCACTCGCAAACTGCTGGAGATCACCAAGAGTGATTTGTCGTAGTGACTTGGCAATTGCCTCCAACAGTCGTTTGCTGTCGGAAGCATATGCACGTTGAGTGTGTTCACTTCGACCATGTAGCCAAAGTTCGATCAGATGTTGATCGGAATCTGCTTGTTGGGGGATGACAAAACCGGTTTTAGCCACTGGCACCAGTTCATTTTGCTTATCTTCATGCGAATGCAAGGTAACATTCCTTATCAAGTATCGGATCGGACAATGATCGAACAGGTTCCGACGAGCTATCGAGCGAATTACTTTCACATTTCCGACAAACATCTAACGGACCTAGCGCATGTTCAAAACGAACATCCGGCGTCAATAGACGCCTTTCAGACAGCAAAGTAACAGTTTGCAGACAAACATCATGCAGACCCTGAACGCTTCAGGTGTCGGAATACTGATCGCAGAATGTCTGAATCGTTGTTGCCTTGGGTTCCTTTGGGAAAGCAGATGGCCAATGATGCTTCGACTTGCTGATTGGTGACACCAACAAGTCCCAAGTTCTTCAGGCCGTCGATCAACGATGAATAATCTTTTGTCCCACTAGACTCCTGCTTCGGTCGTCGGTCGTAAAACAAAACGTATTCTTTATTGCACCCTATGCCGCTTTCCCTCGCCCGCAAAATATCTTCGACCATAGAGGCTGTGTAATAAGGTCGTTGGTTCGATGGAAGTCGTAAGGGAGCGCTAAACGTACCTCTATCAACATGAAGGTAAAATTGGCTTCGAGACATTCCCAATTGACGACAAACTGAACTCACCGATGAAGCAGCTTTAAGCGGGCTTTCGGACTTCATGGCAACACTCATCATTCTATTTCCTTTAACAAATCGAACAGTTTCAGCACGTCGGGTACAATTGCATTAGCAGGTTGCAGCCAAGTGTTCGTGACCTTTAGCTGTCAACATCCTGCCCTTTTCAGACTTTGAAATCAGCCCAAGTCTAATGAAGTCAGCTTCAAACATTTCGATGCTTTGGCGTGGCAATCCCATCTGTGTAGCGATCACGTTAAGCCTTACGGCCCCTTCACCTTCTCGGAGAATCTGCAAGTAACGCTGTTCGACAGCATCGAGTCCAAGGCTATCTATCTGTTCAATTCGGCTCATGGTTTCAACGTGTGCAGCCGTAATGTTGTCGGTAGCTTGCGATGACGCTTGACGTTTGGCTGACTCCAGCAGTTTGACAGCAAGCCGTGGCGTACCTCGACTTTTGGATGACAACATGCGAATCGCTTCGCCTTCAATCGACCATCGCATTCGTCTAGCACGCTGCTGAATGAGCAGCGATGTTTCCTCATTCGAATAATGCATGAGCCTCAAGTGAATACCAAAACGCTCTCGCATCGAACGGGTCATCAAATGCTCATCGGTGGTTGCACCAATCAGACAAAACGGAGGCAATTCAACGACGTGTTTTCTGCCAAGGAACAACTTTCGTTCCTCCAAGGCCCTGTAAATCGACACAGCAACGGTTTGAGGAAGCTCATGAATTTCGTCAACAAAGAACACGTCCCCTGGCTCTAACATCATCAAAGCCCCCTGAGCGTGTTCTGCTGTCTTGAGGTTCTGCGCCAGTTCAACGTGGAGATTGCAAGCTAGTTCTCTGGCAACGATTTCGGATAGAAGTGTCTTACCAGTCCCGGCTGGACCTGTGACCAGAAGATGCGGGAAGGCTTGTTCAACGGAAGACTTGGATCGGTCATAAAAATACGAGTCGATTGCCGTTCGTAAGACTGCAACAGCAGTTTTTTGCCCTATCACATGGTCTAGCGTTGGAACAATTTGATTGTTGATGTCCATGCTGTATTTCACTTAATTGACGATTAAAACTGCCTGCTACGGACAGGGTACAAATACACTAGACCCAAAAAGAAAAATCGAGCCATCCATGACTCGACCGCATTTCATCAAGCTAAAGCCAAGCCCAATTTCTGAACGTATCGCATCGCTTTGGCGACCGATTCAAAAGCCGCTTGCACTTGATTGTCCCGCAACACGTCCAAAAGCAATGCACGACCGTCTGCAAGTACAATAGGCCGCTCCTTCTGACGAACTTCAATCTTGCCGTGGTGATAGGCTGGGTGCTGGTACAACACACAACCGCCAGCACTATGACGAACCCTGACGATGCAATGATCGAGTATTGAACTACCGCCAATGCTTCGACGCAGCGGAAGAATCAAAGGCACCTTCGTTGGTCCCATTGAACGCCCAATGAACCCAAAGCACTGAAATTCGTCGAGCCAGTCACGGCCTGTTGCTGTATCGCCAAGACTGATATGCAGCCTTGTTCGATTCAGCCGAGCTTTTTCAAGCACTTCGATGACTTCAACCGACGTTCGTAGATCGTAAAAAGTGCCATTTACAACTTGGTATTCTTTCATTTTTGTCCCTCCAGCCACTAGGGTACAAATACACAAAGCGACTAAACAAAAAGACAACCAGGGGAATGCCTGGTTGCCTTCTTGTTTTGGGGTTCCTCGTCAGGAACCTAAACCAACCAAACTTGGTGCGACTGAGTTTGCAAATTGTAAGCCTCCCAAATCAGCCACAAGAAAAAAGGCATCGCACTTGCCATTGAATCAGCATGAAGCTGGTGAATGACTCGTTGCTGCCTGCTAGGGTACACTTGCTCTAAAGCACTAAAGACAACCGGCTCAATGCCTAGTTGTCTGCAAAGGTCAAGCAAGGACTGCCTCTGAATCACTTTCGGACTCGATGTCAGTTGCCTCAGCGGGGCGGCTGAAGCTGAGTACATAATCCGCAGCAAGATTCGCATACTTGGCAGCAGCAAAGATTGCCTTTGGATCATTTTTTAAGCGTGATGCCCAGCCTTGGATATAACTTTTGGCATTTCGCATTTCGTCAGAGTGAGGAATCCCTAATTCTGCCATTAGGTAGCTACTCGAAATTTCGGCAAACAACTCATCTGAGGCTCTGTCGCCTTCGATACTCAGTCGATGTGCTGGCTGAGTCCAATGCGACAATTCATGCAAAGTTGTTGAAGCATAGTCCTGCCAACTGTCAAATCGGCCAACATCGGGCATGATAATTTTGTCTTCGCTTGGGATGTAAGCCGCATATTCGTAGCCATGTTCAATTTGTGCTTGTGTCGCAGCGACAACGACACCGAACTCGGAATGATCTACATCGAAAGTTTTCAACTCTGGTTGAGCAAACAATTTCGCAACGGCATCGCCTTCAACTTGGCTAATATTGAAAATGCTCCAAGTCTTGAGCAGTGGAATAGTTTTTTTTTGCTCGACTCCACGTTCGTCTCTGACCTTCTTTTTGAGAATTTGCCAATAAACAATGGTGGTTGCCTTCGATCCCTTGCGAACCGAGCATTTGATCGAACGCCACTGGTTAAATGTTGCCCAATAACTGATTGGCCAATTACTCTTCGATTCCGCAACCATCGTCAAAATAGTGTTCACACCGCTATAGCGACGTTTGGAAACAAAATTGGTTGCAGTGCGGGGACCGTTGAGGCTGACCCACGGTTTTCTCCAAGGAATTCGACCTTCCGATAGCGATTGAACCAGAGTATTTGTTATTGATTCCCGAATCTCAGTTGACGACAACATGGCGTTGCTCCTAATGGTTAGGTGATGACGCCATATCGGGGTACACCGATGCTGCCTAATGTTGTCGGTGATCGTTACTGTATTTGTACCCTAGTAAGTGTTGCGAGCTACGGTGGAAGTTGAATCTGCCGTCGACCGAACGATCATGGCTGGTAATAGGCAGTTGTCGTTAATAGCTGGTAGCAAACAGCAAGCAATAATCGGGACAGGAAATCTCTCCCGATCGGAGACGTATGTTATTCAAATTGCCCCGGCTAAAGTTTGGTGCTAGGAAAGAGTTCCAAGTCCCGGTGGTGGTTATTAGGGACTGCTACTGGCTTGCTATGTTTGACACAATTCAGTGCTTGGACTCACTCGATCGTCCGTTGATAGTTGATAACCCAACCATTGCCTTAATAAGACAAAAGCAAATACAGCGACCAACAGGAGCCGTCTATTGGCTTCACACGTTGCAACCTATTCGATGCCCAATATTCGACTGGATGCTTCACACAATGTTTCCAGATAACATGAATGGCATTATGATTGCTTCGCCTGTAGACGCCACAGGATGATACTCACAAGATAAACGTCTGACTTCATCAGCCAGATATTTTTTGTCCAGCTTGTCCAATCACTCGTCCCTAACGTGTTGCAAATCAGAGCCTTTTGGAGCGCATGGCGTTTGGTGCCAAGTTCGTGCTTCGATAGGAAAAGGTTTCATACTTGCACAAGTTTGTCTCACCGAGTTGGTAAACCACATGCAACTGCCATCCTATGCCACAGCACGAGTGTTCCATGCGACTTTGGACTCAACTTGGGGCTAAACGCTGTTATGCCTCTAGGCGTGCATGTGCCGTCTCTATTGCGTTTGCAATATTTTGCCTGAGATAATATCCGCTTCATTTGCGTCTTGCCTTAAAGCTGCTGCCAACGGTAATAATGCCAGTTGCAGAAGGCATGTCGCTACTCTGACCTGCAATGCTTGCACAAATTTGGGTGCGAACCTTTAGCCAGTATGCTTCACAGTTATTACATCGTTGTCGGTTTAGTGCCTTGGTTTAGGCTGCGATCATCAGTTCACACGCCTTATCGAACTGTTCCCGTAGCTTCAATGCCCGAATTGAGGCATGAACGGGACGCAAATTCCTGCCATTGCCGTTTGGAGGAACAAGCCTGAGTAATTTGGTATCCACAAAGGATGCCTCCCCTATGTTGAGAGTTGATAGTGATGAAATTTGATTCAACCAGTGATCGAAAAAGTCATTTATTCTCCACTTACAGGCAATGCCTACGCTTACTTTTCCATTACCGCCTTTTGTTCGGCACCATTTGCCATTTTCGTTCTTGACCATGTTTGGGTGTTCGTACCTGTTGTCAATCCAGTTGATATGCCCACTTGCAGACAAGAAGTCCCGAATTACCTTCCAACGATGATGGTTGAAGCCTCTGGTGATGTCCTCAGCCACATAGAGTGCAGTCCATAACTCTCCAACCCGTCTTACAGGCATTGATTCGTCATGATTTGCATCAGCCTTGAAATGCTGCAACAACATTAAGGCTACCGCAAAGTCATGAGCAGTAACCCGAAACTTACCCGCCATAAGATCATCTGGGCCAACCCACTCTCGATATAGGCACTCGTAATGTGGAATTCTGGAAAGCTGTTCTTTGGTGATAAATTTGCCAGTCGTTGAACCTTCGGATATATCTGCATGAGCTATATCCGTGCCAGCTAGATCCTTGCCAGCTATATCGTTGCCAGCTATATCCTCGGTCATATTTGGCTGAGAATCACAGACGACATTTGGCAACTTGGCCGTAATTTTGGCTTCGTTGTCCTGAGCTATATCCTGGACCTTAGTTTCGATTACGTCATAGATGTTGCTCTCCAAGTCTTGGACTCGCAACGTAGTTGTTTGTTCCCATTCGGAAAATCTGTTGACCTCACGAGGCAATTTGGCAAGTGTCCCAAAGGTAACGGCTTGGGCAAACTTGTCATCCAAAGTAAGGTCCAAGCAAGTCCCCTTAATTTCAACCAACTCAATATCGGCATTGACTCGCTTTGCTTCCGCACGAAGCCATAGCTCGAACCGTTTTAGGGCTGCATTTGTTTTTTTGGCATCGACATCATGTTTCCAAAGAATAATGTAGGCATGAATTCCCTTACCGTTGGTGGACCGTTCAAAGTAAAGATTGGGCCAAATCGACTTTAGGTGTTCAGCGAATCGTTTAGCACCTTCTGGAGTGCCACGATTTTTTGACTTGAGAACGTCGATGTCGATCAGGACCAAGGTTCGATCTGCATTAGCCCAACCTTGGCCCATGTAGTATGCAGTGCCACTCGCTTGAAAATGATCCAGCAATTTATAGTTGGGTAAACTCGGTAGCCCCATTCGCTGATTCCAACGCCCAATAAAGTCGGCTTTGGTTACGCTTGGTCTAGGGCCATCAGGCGTTCCATCACCATACACAAATGGGCAAATGAGTTCCCTGAGCCAATCCATTTGAGGCGTGGACTTTGCTCGGCGTTGAGAACCACGCTCCGTTTTTGGCTTTGATGGCTTGGGCGGTTCCTGAACTTCCGCCGTTTGACGTGCAATCTTTGCTTTTTGTTTATTGCCGTCCATGTATTCTCGATACGCACGATAATCGGCAATAATTTCTGGGGCGAATTTAAAAGTTTCGTTGGCTGGGCCACTATAATATTGTTGGAGTACCATACTCTGCGTGGCCCCGTCTCTTTCATTGCTGGGAGGACGGGGCCTTTTCCTTTTCATGAAGTTCAATTCAGATCATTCTGACCAACCGATGCCGAATCGGATGACGCTTTTCTTCTTTTTACGAGCCGCTGTTCACTCATTGCTTTTCTCCGATTGCTCTACTCGGACAGCCACGCTTCGGTCGGTTGGCGAAGTATTTCTTGATGCGGCATATATCCTCATCAGTAAACAGTCGCTGCCGATTTATCGTTTCCTTTGGCTCTTCGATATAGCCTTGCGTGATCGCATACGAAATCTGATAGCCACGGATTCCAGCGAGTCGGGCCGCTTCATTTAGCAAGTATTTGTTTGTCATATAAACTCCTGTCGTATTTATGCCGCAACGAGTATTTTTGTTGCGTAAAAAAGAAATTGGCTGCAATTAGCAAAATATATTTTTGAAAGTTGCCTACGTTGATGTTGCTCAATTGACGTGACGTGCGGCAAGCTCACGTTCGATTCGAGATCGAAAACAGTGCCGGACGAAATCCTGGCCAAGTAGATGAATGAGGTAGTCGGAGTGCAGTTCCCGAAGTTGTTGCCCTTTGTAGGGACCGTTTAACCACGGATATTCTTCGGCGATGTCGGTCAGCACACGTTTCTTCGAGAGGTCGATCCACGTCTTTCGTTCAAAACGCAGAACATGGCGCTGAAACTTACCAGGAAACAGCTTTCTCGGATGAAATATCGTCCCAATGATAGAATCGTAGTCGGTAGCGTGCTGTCGTAAGTAGATTACGCACTTCGTTTCCAATCTAACTGGTCGTTTTGAATAACGCTTTGCTTGATCCTCAAGTTCACCACGTTCAATCTGCTGCAAATGTATTGGGATGTTAGTGTAGTAGTTCAAAATTGCGGACTTAGCCTGGGCGTAGTCCTGCTCTGTCTTTTGATTCTGCATTTCGGGTTCGCTCACTTTGCGATTTGGAATTCGATGGCGATAAAAACGGGGTTCCAATACTTTGGAACCCCGTACTTCTTGCATCATTAAGCAAAATCGGACTGAAGCTGCCGAAGGACGCTTTTGGGCGTCAATGCAAGATTAGCTTTGTATTCGGCTGTAATCGCAGTTGCGTATTCCTCAACCGTCGTAGGTCGAGCAATTCTTCCCTTTGCGGCATCTTCGTTTACGCCAGCAATATTGATTGCCAAGCAACCAAAGTCGTATGGCTGACCCAAGCGTTCGTCGTGCGTCAAGCGAGACTCGATCTCAACACGCAATTGCTCAGGATTTGCGCCACTGATAATAAACGGTCCAAAGGAGTGGCCGCTGGTAAATTCTACTTCGTACAATTTTTCTTCGTTCACGTTACACCTATAGCATTTGACACTATAAATCGTCCCAAAGCAGCCCGTTTAAACGGGTCTTTGGGATGCCCACAAGAGCGGACGCCACGACTGACGTTCCAGTAGCTTGAGATACTTTGACAATCAGAAAGAATCTGATAGGTTCACTTCGTAGTTTGGACGGTCATAGCAGTACCAATGTGGCGTAGGCATTTTTTCGATGTCCAGGCCATGAATCTCGGCGACGGAAGTTTTTTTTCTGAGGTAGTCTGCCTTCATCGACTCCAAAACTCTTTCATTTCACACGTTGCCAACTCCTTCAGTTTCGTGAGAGCATGGTACTGCTCGATTAGCTTCAGTAACTCGTCCTTCCTCTCAGACGTAAATTGGAACTCCATTTCACCTTCCCACCGCTTCTTGTTCCCATACGAAGGAGAAGCATCAATGACGAGGTTTCCAGATTCGCTAATCCGAAACTCGTTCACGCACCACAGGTTATCCATTCTTTAATCTCCGCAAAAAGTAATTGTTCAACTGCCTTGCAGCCCTTTCGACACGAAACAGAACGTGCAGAACAAAGGTCAAGTAGTCACGACTAGAGATGTCGCAGAAAGACGCCGAGTATGGCGTTCAGGTTTGGAGAAAGTGAATGCGAGAGTTGATCGTTAGTTTTTTGCAGTCACAAGAATAATATGGCTCTCGAAGTAAACAAACAAGTGGAATGTTTAAAAAATTGTAGGATTCGTTATTGTGTGCTGAACAGCAAAGTTTTTGGTTCGTTTGGTAGTATATGAACCAATGGGAGGTTGTGGCCGTGTTTTGCCGAATGACTATAACGAATGAATGATGATTTAATGCAACTCAGGAATAGCACGATATATTGTTTGAGTTGTTGACCACGCTCCGTCGTAGCGTATTAAATTTATACGACCTTGTGCCTATAGTTCCATTGAGGCAGTCCTTCGAGATGCTTAGGAATTCAAAGGACCATGGATCAAGTCGGATACACCACAAGATCAAAGCAATATGCTCCCGATAAAAACTTGGACGTTCACGATAAATATCCTCATGCAATATTTATTCAAGTCTTGCCAAAAGCGTCGGCGGCAACTCGCCCCAGAATCCGAGAGGATATTGCCGTTGGTCGTCGGTGCTGGCACGGCGGGGATGACCTGGAAGCAGCTTGGGAAGGTCATCAAACTGAATCGGGATGTTCTGGGAGAGTTGCTGGCCGGGATGGTGAAGATTGGATTGCTCACCGTGATTTGGCGAGACGGGATGCCCGTATATCGGGCGGTGTAACAGTTCGGGGTGTTCGTCATCGGGATTCTGTTTTACAGTCGGACAGAATCGTAGTATAATCGGGGCTAGTGACCGGCTTTTGTCCATGATCGTAAAGCTGCAAATCGCCAATCGACGTGGTAGAGGCGGGGTTCCGAAACGGATAAGTATAAGCTCCAGGCGCACCGCACATTGTCGAAGGATTTGATTGCCGAGAATGTGCCGCAGGAATTCTGGACGATGAGTCCAGTGTGCATTATTCGCAACGTATGGGACTCGACCGGCAAGACTTCGGGCGACTCAATCGCCGCTTTCAATTCTCAGGCTAGAAATATAGTCGCCAAAATGGCTTGTGATGATTGTCACAAATGTACCGAGAATCTGGGTTTCATAAACGCAGAAGCACTTGTTTTTATAGCATTGTCTGCAATAAAGCGAGAATAGAGTCCCATCGTTTCCGACGTACACTGCTTTAATACTGACGCCATGCCTGTCTATGTCATATTTGTTTCGGTTGAGTACAGTATAATAAAAAAACTCGATAGTATAAGCGTCAAATTTTTCATAGCCTAGACTTCGCACGAACTTTGCTTTGCCACCAGTTGTTCCACCCAAAGGAGTTGAAAACTTTGGTTTAGTGGCGATTTGATCGTCATTGACTTTGTGTAATGTGCGATTAGGGCATGACTCAATTCGATCAATTAACTCATCTATCAGCCAAAAATCAGTATCATGGCTAGCTGCCAATTTGTACATGTTGTTACTTCGTCGTAATATGATGGTCGTATACTATCTTGTCAAAAACGCAACGGTTGCCGTCATTTTGAGCAATGGGTTGCGTTTGTCAACTAGCGGCTATGTTGCCATAATCATTTGATTGGATTACAAACCTCGCATGGCTCATAAGCAGACCTCGCTCTACTTAAAGGAATTGGTATTGGTTCGTACTTCAGTGTCCTGCAAGTCTTGCGATGATACTTTGTGCCTGTTTCTGACAAAAAAACAATTGTATCTGTTTCTCGGATTGAATCAGCTTCGACAGGTATTGTAGTTTCGATCCTAACTCCGTTGCGATAGTCCCAGGGTGCGACTTTTCTTGCATCTTGCCACAGTCCAATGTTGTTGCCCCTGGCTACGTTTTGTGCTTCGGCTAATCGTATGCCGAGTTTGTCTTCGTGATCCTAGCAGCAATCTGACTGGCCTTTCCTGATGGGGTAGCCAATTCTTTGGCGACCTTTTTGCCACGTCCCAGAGATTGGCGTTGGCGTTCTTTTGCTTCGGTTTCGAGCATTGGTAACAGGTCGAAAGCAACAACGGCTCTTTGGCTGGGTGTTAAATGACGCCGCATCAGGTTTATTGCGACGACCCATGATAGCGGTGATCCTTCGCCGTCCCACTCAATGAACTTGGGCGTCACATTTGCAATCTTGCACGCAGCAAGCCGGTTTCGACCGTCAAGAATTTGACCATCCAAAGTGACAACAGGGTTCAGTAACCCATTCTGCCGGATGTCATCGGCAAGGGCTTGGAGATCGTCGTCGTTGAGCCTTGGGAATAGCAAACAGGCTGCGTGGAGTGAGTAGTCCATTCCACAAAACTATCGAAATCGCCTGTTTTGTACAAGAAGGTTGGCCGTGACTCGGAAAAACGATACCACGAAAGCCATATAAGCCGTTTGGCAGCAACTCCTTGTAACACCGAAGGCTTCGGTTGGCTCCAATTTGGCCGGGTGAGCTACGGTCCGAGGAAACGTAGTGTCAGTGTTCCCGTAGCCGTGTGACGAGCATCAATCCGAAACCTAATGTCATTGTACCAGTATGGGTGTGATGAACACGAAAACCACCCTAAGGAGACCGACATGGCGAAGCCAAACACCCTGTATTTCGCACGCAAACACTTGATTCAGGCATCCCTTGTCGAAGGTGTCTCGAACGTCGATGGCGGCATTCGGATAGATGGCTCGCAATATACCCTACCGACTCGATCCGAATTGGAACGAGATAGCAAGCCCGCCACCGATGGACAGCACTGGCATCGGGGGTGCTGGTTCGGCAGACAATGACGAACCCTCGACACGAGGCATATCGTCTTGTCGTCGGGGCCGAGTGGCGGGGCGGACCAGCCGATATTTTCAAAGAAATTGCGATTAGGTCGAACCGGAAAGACCTTTCACTCTCTAGGCATCTGTGTGGGCTGTTCCTGCATCTCAAAGTTTCACGGTTAGAGGATTTTAATGGGTAGTATTCGTCAAAGAGGCAGCAAGCACAGCGTCCCAGAAACGGCGCTTGTAATCCGAGACTACGCTCGTTTCCGTGAGTTGGGACGCCAATTTGCTGAGGGCAAAATCAAAGCGTTAATCGTCATCAGTGGACCGGGCAAGGGCAAGTCTCAAATAATGAAGCAGGCATTGGAGGCGGTCCAACCGACAAATGCAGATCAGTTCGTCAATGCACTGAATATATCGCTCGATAATATACTGGCACGTCTTGCACCTGGATCGCAGCAGCAACCCGAACCGGCTAATCTATCGCCGGGGCTGATCGTTAAGGGCGATTGCAGACCAATTAAGTTCCATATTAAAGCATATCAGCATCGTGACGCACCAATATTGATCGACGATGCCGACGCTTTTCTTGCCAAGCTGGATAATCGGGAAAAGGTCAAACACCTTGCCGAAACAGACCGCTACAAACTGATGTCGCACGAGAGCTTTGCACCGCAACTAATCCAGCATGGCGTCCCTAACGAGTTCTATACGACTTCGCCGGTTTGCATTCTTCGCAATGGTTGGGATGGCTCGGACCACATCAATCAAGCCATTGAAGATAGAGGGCTGGTCGTATACTTCGATCCAAGTTGGGCAGAAGTATATCGCTATATCGGAAAATGGTTTTGGGACCAGGAAGTTTATGACTATCTGTGGGAGCGAATGCCGCTGCTTCGTGAGCCGTCAATACGCCCGTTGGCAAAGGCATACGAAATGAAACTGGCAAGGTCAACGATAGTCGATTGGCGGACAATGATCGACGCCCATACGGCGGATAAGTCACTGTTGCTGGTGTCCGATTTTTTGAGGGCAGAGTATCGCTCGGAAACAGATCGCATTTCCGAATGGGTCAAGGCGGTTAAATCAACCGATGCGGATGCACCAGCAAGTAAGGCGACATGGCATAGAAAACTTGACGAACTTGACGACACAATGAGAAGTGGCCAACGTCCTCACCGAATTATATTGACCAGGACCGAACCGCCACAAGTGTATCGACCAAGTGATGGGCTGATTCCATCAAATGGTGTACGCACTAACGATGACATTGAGATCGAAGACGTTGCCAATCTCGAAGACGCTGAGTGATGCAACGCAAAGCGTGAGTCGTTGAGACAAAGTTTTCGGAAGCTTTTACAAGGGGGAAAAAACGTGGTATAGTTGTGACATGACTGAGAAATAAGAGGATGGGTAGCCAACCCCATCACGGGTTTCTCCACAGTTTGGCTTACGAATGCAAAGCCGGGGTCTTAACTGGACTCTGGCTTTTTTCGTAGGTGCAGCAATGTCTTCTAAGGTATCTTCGGCCCCGCTTTCTTTAGGGCTATCCATCGCAACCGGCTTTGAAATTGAGCCGCTACCAGATGGCAACATCTCGATCCAATTCTTTGGCGATGATGGCATAGCCATCAACTTGGTAATCGTCACCACGGATTGCCTAACACGACTTCCAATCGTCGTTCACGCATTTATTCTTGCCACGGATAAGGGCAAGGAAGAAGCGATGGAATTCCTAAACGGCGTTAAGTGAAGCATCCCCGCAGCCATCGAAACAGAAATTGGATTTCTTGAAATGAGTAAGCCATCAATAAAGAAGCAGAAGAAGCAAAAGAAGCGAGAGCGTCGTGTCGGCACGGAGAAATATAAGACTGCCGAACAATTGCTATACACGCAAAAGTTTCCGACTTTCGAGGTAAGGCCGAACAACGCCCCGGCTGGGTTCGTTGACTTGATCCAACGCACGTTGCGAGAAGTGAACTTTCGGGACCGCACAGTATTTCACCCCAGCGAAACGCAATTTTTGACTCAAATCAAACGCAGCCCAGAAGTTGTGATTCCAGCGTTAATGCAAGGAATTGCTGAGAGAAATTTGAATGCACTACACCTTGTCAATGTAGTCGGACACCGTATCTTTAGGCAAATTCCACCAGAACAACTTCGGCAGTGGATTCCGTTTCACGATGTCCAATTCATGATGGCAGGTGCGAGGATCATCGTGGTCTTTCGATCCTTGGAGCAGACCAGTGGAAAATGGGGGACCATATATTTTTCGCCTAAACGTCCCACGGTTGAAATCAACGGTCAGAAGCTGATTGTCGGGTGGTCCAAACACGCTATCGAACGAACCTGCGAACGACTAGCGCCTCGCTGGGACAGTTACCTGGGGCTTGGGGACGTATTTGCCTTCTTCCATGAATGTAACAAGTTTGATTTATGCGACTTGCATAGTGGGCGTGATGTTGGCATCACATTCTATGACAAGTGCGCAAGCGGCTATCTCAGTGGACATATCGCCGAGCAAATTCTTGGTCGGTCGCCGAAGAACAAATGCTATTTGCGAGTTGGGTATTGCCCCGTCGTTATTGATGGGCCTTTTGCCAAGGCGACGACCTTTCTATGCCCAGGCTATGCCGGGACGCCGGAATACGGATTGATCTTGCGGAATGGAATGCCTGGAAAGAGTCGGCCACAACTCGTTGACGATGCCGGTCGAATGACACGGGGAGATATCGAGAAATCTCAAGACTTCAGCCTCGTGAAGATGTTCCATGAAAACGGCGTCCCGCAAGTTATCGAAACGACCGAGGATTTCTACTCGGTTCGATCAATAGTTTGGCAATGAATTATATGCAGACCTTTTAACTGGAGAAAACACAATGAACTTTGATGAACATATGGCGAAATGGGAAAAAGAAAAACTTCGACAGCGAGAAGTTGCAACGGCCAAGTTGAAGCAATCGCTTGCTGATCGCCCCGATATTTCTCGGATATTTGTTGCCTACGATGGATGCGGCGATTCAGGCTGCTTTGACGGCCACGCATATCTTGATAGCGAAGGCGAAACTGTTTGCGCAGATTTCCTGAACGATGAAGTAGATGAATACGTCTGCTCAATTCTGCCGGGTGGCTGGGAGATTGACGACGGAAGCTGCGGCATAGTGGAAATTGATCTCGCACATGGCGAGGCGAGTGTCAAACACTCGGATCGAACAGTAGTAGAGTCGTGCTTGAAGCGTGAATTTTGAGATGTCTCATCCATATCACCATGCTCTGAGTTGTGTTACAGCATTGGGGAGGTACAGTTTACGACTACTTACCGATCCACAATTGGTTTGACGAGAGCAAGTCGTATATCGGCGACTTCCGACATCGAGCATTACGCCATCACGCTGAAGGAATATTTCTTTGCGAGAAAATATTCGGCGTGGTGATAACGATCAGCACGGGGCGAGAGATACCCGTGCGATGGATCGGTGAGCAACACGTCAAAGAAGACTTGGGACGAATACCATCGGCAAGTGACTGGCTGATTTGTATTCGACCAGAGGGATGGATGATGAAGGGATCACATCTTGAAGTCGATGCTGATGATGTTCCATAAATCGGTCGTTAAAAAAACAGGAGATGCTTTGTCTACGGTCGAACTAAAACTCAACTCGACTCTCTAGGTGCTTGTAAGACAACTATGCGTAACAATCAATGTTGGCAGGTACGGCACCTGCCAACACATCACTCACTTAGCAGATAACAATATTCAAATAGCATCAAGGAGAACATTGATGAGAGGCGTTACCCCCAATGATAAACGTGACCGCCGACATTTGCTGTCGGAGAATTTGAATCAGCTTATCGAAGCAATGAAACAAAGCGGCATCTCCAACCCGGTTGGAATCGTTGTCGATGCAACTGACAGGCTCGGTAGCGTTTTGTGTCGATCAGCGTTTCGCCAGTCGGGAATGACCGAAGAGGAGGCGACTCTGCATCTAAAAGAGATGACCGCTGAGATGGCTGAACGAAATCAGTTTCCAACATCGACAATAGTTGTCTCATGGGCGATTGCCTGCCAACTTTTGCCACTTACGTCACCTACTGCAAAAAAGCATCTCTTTGAATTGCAGTCCGAATACAAGATTGGGACGAGCAACAAATATTTAGTTGTTGCAGTCGGCAACGGCGGGAACACCTATGCCATTTCCGATATACCAGAAATGCCGAGTCCTGATCTGATGGCTCAGGATGGACAGCACAGACACAGCGGAATTCATTTTTTTAATCGTAAACCTCCTCGATGAAATACAAGCCGATCAATACGGTGTCGCATTGAATCGTCCAGTTGCTCTCATTAGTCGAATTGGTTCTAGGTCCACGAGACAGGCTTCACCCGCACCGAATCGATCGCTGATTATCGCCACCCGCAGCATCTCAGATAGCAGCCTCCGTGACGGAATCGTGCGTGGCGATCATTGTTTCTGAAGCCTTAGTGAAGGCGCAATAAATCACTGAGGATCAGTACCAAGAGCTTCTTCGCCTGGGAATGCCTGTTATTCAAGCACCAGACGGGGACCGATAATCGAAGGAAACAGAAAAGCAAAAGCCTTGGTAATGAGCCAAGGCTTTTTTCGTGGCACGGGACGGAATCTGACGGCTTTGGGTTTTAGAGTTGGAATAAAAGCACGCTAATTACCGAAAAAAGACTCTCTGTACACCATTTGGTATTCAAACAGCTTATTCCAAGGTCTGTTTGAGTAATGAGCGAAAAGCAATTTGTCTTGCTGGTGGGGTATCCCATGGCATAGTGCAACACTGCTTGAAACAGCGTCCTGTGTCGTGGCCGTAATCCAGTCGGGCAACTGGTTGCGCAACGTACCAAGGGGCAGTTCTGTTTTGATCTTTGCCGCAGTTCGCAAGGCGTTAAACACCTTTGCAAACCTGCTTTGTCCATTCTTGCTTCCGTCCTTGTACATGGGCAAACCGGCTTCAGTCAGAATGAGGCGGTCTGTGTTTTTGATTTTTCGCCCCAATAGTCGTTCGGCTTCCGGCTTCCACTCCTTAATCAGCGCCACCGTTTCGGGCCACAATCGCCACCAGCCTAAAACATCCGACTTAGGACGAAGAAACCCCATCCAATCGCCACCAGCATCAACATGAAGTCCCTGACTACGCCAAGGGTGATCCTGATTCAAATACAAATCGTCCCAAGTGACACGCCCAAGCTCGGCTGCGCCATGAGCAGTATTGAGGCACCAAGTCACGATGAGTTTTTCAACTAGATTACCTGTACTGAGTAGTGCTTTGAGTTCTTCCACTGAAAACAACTCAATGGACATCTTTCCAATTGGTTTCGCTTTATCCTTGGTGACTGTTCTCTTCAACCGTGCCAAGTCATCCGGTATGCGCCAAGCAAAATCATTGCTGATGTGAGTATGCTCAAAGAACAGGTCCAGTTCCCTGAGTTGCTCCCGACTTCTCTTTGCGCTGTATTTTCCTGAACCGTCGTGTCTGGGTGGCTTGGCTCTCCAATAGTCAATGAGTTTTCTGCAATGGTCAATGTTCAGCATTGCCAAGGGAACATCTTCATGACGGTCAGTCAGTTGCTTGATTTTTGAATGACGGTCGAAGTTTTCAGGCTGTTGCTGTTTGACGTACTCATCGTATTTTTTCAGCGCTTCATGAAGTGTCCCACCAGTGGCGATAGCTTTGGATGGCTCTTTGGCTTCAATCACTGCCAACCTGTCTGCTGACGCCTGCAAGACTTTCAATTCCTTTGCCTTGATGATGTTGACCTGTTCTTGACTCAATCCGGCAAAAGGAACGCTGGGTATTCTGCGGGCCAAATAGTCTCGCCAAGCAATCAGGGCTTCCGGGCTAGTCGGCAAGGCAATATCAGGACCTGGCACGGGAACTGGATTGGTACGTTTTGTGATGCTGGCGGCAATGGCGTTGGCGACATCAGTCCAGCCCATGAACGAGTCAAAGATTTCTTTGAGTTGAATCCTTGCCCTGTCAACTTCGGCGGGGGACCAATCCCGATTGAACATGAACACTCGATTGTTGGCCCGTGTTCCAATTCGGACGGGCTGACGGCCTCGCTTATCACGTTGGCTACCACTGCTTTTTCTGGTCATGCGATTGGCTCGTACTGCTTGCTTTTTCTGCCTTGTAGCAGCCACAATGCTACGCTGTAGCAGCCAAAGTAGCAACCATTCGCAAAACCCAACCGCAATTAAAGCCCTGAAAATCGCCGTAAGTCCATAAAAAAAGCCAACTTGCGAAAAACCGCAAGTTGGCTTTATATGGAGGCGGCGGGAATTGAACCCGCGTCCCGCGACCCATCCACGGACGCGTCTACATGTGTAGTCAAACGATTGTGACTTTGATCATTGCTGAACATCGTCGGGTTTCGCTCGCAGCCGCGCGGTTTGACTGGCGTTGCTGCTCACTAGCTCGAATCTTTTCTCGTCCACCGCGTCTCGAACTTGACGGCGAACCAACGGGAATTGCATCTGACTTTCGGGTGACTCCCGTGACCTCCCTCAGTCAGCGCAACCTGTTATTAGGCTGCGAGTGAGAAGTTTTCTTCTGCAACTAAATTTTTTGATCAGCTTTTTACGTGGCCAACTGACCAACCACGACATGCAACGTTCGATTCAGTAATCCGGTCGATTCCAATTCACCCCCAAAAAGTCCGAAAAGCAGGTCAGTAAGCGCTCAAATTGACGCCGCCACGTCCATGCTCAAGAGAACTCCTGTTAGTATACGCCAGGACACGAGTTAGGGCGAGCCCGATTAGATTTAAAACTGGTGGATTCAAAACTGGGTAACGCTACGAATTCAAGAGATTGGGCTTGAGCGGCCCACGGCTTGCGCCTGAGGTTCAAAGTAGAATTTTAAACTTTCATGACAATCACCGAGCTTGAAATCCTGTTTGAAGACAACCATTTGCTTGTCATCAATAAACCGCCGACTTTAGCAACGATGGGGGCTGACGACGCGCCGACGGCACACGAATTGGCTTGCCGATACGTCGCGGACAAATATAAAAAACCTGGTCGGGTTTTCTTGGGAGTCGTCCATCGACTGGATTCAATGTCCAGCGGTGTGCTTGTGTTTGCCCGGACGAGCAAAGCGGCGGCTCGATTGAGCGAGCAGTTTCGGCGTGCGGAAAGTGGCCCTAAAAAAATCTATCTTGCTGCATTTGAAGGGGATCTCGTCATCCAACGTGACCAATGGACCGATTGGATCGCCAAAAACGAAAAGACGCACCGGATGGATTTGGCGTCGGCGGTGACCGAGGGGGCGGTCGAAGCGAAGTTGGAATATCGCGTGCTGCGACGTGCAATGAGGGACGGGTTTCGGTGGTCGCTTGCGGCAATCAGGCTGATGACGGGACGCAAGCATCAAATTCGTGTTCAATTCGCCGATCGTGGTCATGCCATTGTTGGCGATGTTAAGTACGGTGGTCAGCGGCAGAAACTGCGTGGGATCGCGCTGCATGCATGGAGTTTGACGATTGATCACCCTACGCTAGCCACACCGATGACGTTTCGCGCTGTACCTCCGGCATCTTGGGGACCATGCACGCCAACGGAGCGTGAATTGGCGTCACTTGACCAAACGGATGTTTGGTAATCATGGCGCGTAAACGACGGGCTTCAGGCACTTCAGCTTCAGCTTCAACCTCAAAAGCAATGCGGCGAACCGATCTGGTTCATTGGCCGCGAAAATTCGTTAGCGGCGGTCAGACCGGTGTCGATCGCGGCGGGTTAGAAGTTGCCATTGCGCTGGGGATCGAGCATGGAGGATGGTGTCCACGCGGACGATTAGCGGAGGACGGGTCGGTACCATCGCGTTATGAACTGGTCGAGAACGACTCAACGGATTACACCGTGCGAACACGTCAAAACGTTATTGACAGTGACGCAACGCTGATTCTTTATGAACAGCGATTAAGTGGAGGCACGATGCTGACTCGTCGCATCGCCACCGAGTTGGAAAAGCCATTTCTTTGCGTTCGAATCAATCAGGCCGCCGCAGCCGAAATTGCTATTTGGTTAAACGAAATAAAGCCAGCGATATTGAACGTCGCTGGCCCACGTGAAAGCAGCTCACCGGGAATTGAGTCGCGAGCCGTTGAATTACTGATGGGAGTGTTTGCTTCGTGAGGAAAGACTAGTATTTCATGCGGAAATACAGTCCTATTCCCGATCTGATTGCCAATCGTCGATTGATCGTGCAAGCCGTTGCGACCGGACTGGTTTGCCAGTGTTACCAAGTTTTCTTTATTGGTAATCAGGCCCCAAAAGGCAAAGTCGTCGATACATCTCATACCGGTGAGGCGATCAATCGTAGTGACGCCTAGCCGCTCCCACCGTCCACCACGCATCGCCACTCTCGCACCAGTAAGTGCTATTCAGCAAAGCAAAACAGCTTACTGATCATCGCCGTAATTCAAAGGAATATAAGACTATGACGCTATCGATTCAACAGATGACGAAACGTTTGTCGAGACACAGTCGTCGCGCCCTTATCACCTTGTTTTTAGCAGGTTCCGTGGTCTCTTCCATCGCATTCGCCGCCGATGACTCGACGCTTGCGGCCACTGCGGTCAATCCAGCCGAACAAGCTGCACAGGTTGAAGAACTCAGTTCAGATCATTCCCTGGACTACTGGATATTTAGCGACGACTATTGTGGTTGGGCCTCGGCGGAAGCGTTTGCGAACCCATACTCGATCGATCCGTTTGCAACCGAACCCGCTCGCTGTGACGTTGCCAGCGCGGCGAACCCTTCGCTCACATCGTGTCAACAGCCAGACACAATGGCAGAAGATCTGGCAGAGCTCGCAAAAAGCGAACCGGTCGATGTGACAGCGGCGATGTCCCTATCCGTCGCGGGCGTGCCGGAGAGCAAATTGAGCGGATCATTGAGCGGATCATCGCCGGTGATTGTTACGATTGCGGAAGGTTATCTTCCCTATGACATGAATCGTTCTGACCAGATTTCTCTGCGAATGTATCCCATCACGGTTCCGCAGTTCAACTATGTTGGTGCTGACCGCATGTCCGCGAACCATCGTGCAGGGGCCGGGCCGCTGGATTGCTTAGGGCATGGCGTCATCTGGTCGGAAGACGTAATGCCGGCGCAAACCGTCGAAACCAAACCACAAGTAGACTACATGCTGCTGTTGACAGACGCCTGGCATGGAGTTGACCAATTGATTGCGGACGCAGCCCAAGACGTGAGCGAACAATCCAATGCACGCAGCGCCGCAGTTGCTCGCTCGATTGTCGCTGCTATTCAGCCAGACAGCAATGCACGTCAAGCCATTGCACCGATCCGACTCGGTAAGAATGTGGGGGATTCATTTTTAGCAATGCAATCGGCTGCCACATCTGGTCTACAAAACGCGACTCGTAATGTCGCTTCTTGGAAGTTCGAAACGCCAGCATCGCAGGTCAGCCAGTCCGTAGAGCTCGCGACTGCGGGTGAAAAATTATTAGTAAGGGCCGGGGTTGAGGCCAACGCTTTGGATTGTGCGACTGCCGGCGTGGCGGATGTCGCAAATTCAATGAGTTGCCCGGTCGAGCGTTTGGAGGTAGCGGCACAACCGCCCGCGACTTACCAGGTGGCAGCCGTCGGGGTTGCCGCTGCGACGCTTAGGACGCCTCAAGAGCCTCAGGGAGTACGCGAAGGTATCTCGCGTGCAGAGGCGATTGCGACCGCCTGTGATTCGACGGCGGCAACACTGGAGCGTCTCGCGCTGGCGCTTCGCAAAGCAGGTGATTCGGTTGTTCGAGTCGCTAGAGCATCAGCGGAGGGCGGATCAGACCTTCGCTAAATGGCGGTAATGGGTCACTTCACTCGTGTTTTCGGTCGAAAACGGCGAGCAAATGACTCGTCCGTCAACAATCTTGAGACGTGGTGGGGTTGACATTGGAAAGATTTAAACGAATGTTTAAAACAAACGTTTGAAATCCCTCCCCCCTTTCCAATGTCAACCTACCGCGTCCGGTAAACGTATTTGTCTACGCCGATTAACCCCCTAACGACGGAAATGGCTGCAGCCGCAGATGGCGCAGGCCGTGAAGACGACGCGAAGCAGCGACTGATTGCCGCCGCGGGGCCGGTGTTTGCGCGATACGGATTTGACCGCGCCACGGTCCGCGAGATTTGTCGCGATGCCGGTGTTAATATCGCGGCGGTCGGATATCACTTCGGCGACAAGATTGGACTCTATCGAGCGGTATTTCGAGCGGTTCGAAGTCGCTGTCATGGTAGTCCATTGGTCCCTGAGCCTGCTGGCTTATCGGCACGGGAACAATTGCATTTTCTTGTTTCGACGATGGTCGCACAAATGCTTTCCCATGATGACAGCGGTTGGGAATCGCAACTCATGATGCGAGAAATGAACCGTCCAACCGAAGTTTTTTATGAGATGGTTGAAGAGTCATTTCGGCCCGTTTTTGATCATTTGATCCGAATTATCGGCGCGCTTTCGCCATCTTTGACCCCGTTGGATGTGCTGGAAAAACTGGCACTTTCCGTCGTGGGACAATGTGTCTATTACCGCGTTGGCAACGGTGTCGTGCGACAATTGATACCGGAGCCACGAAGGTTGGCGTCATTCGACATCGATTCATTAGCGAGGCATATCACGGCGGTCACGATTGCTGCGGCGGAACAATCGCTGGCATGGCGACACAGTGAAGCCTTGCTGTCGATGCAGCCACACAATATTGTTCGCGAGCCAAAAACATGACCACTTCATCTGAGCAAATCACCACACATGGCTGCACTGGCATTACAAGCCACTCGGATATGAATCCGATGGACACGTCCTACATTACTACTGATGCTGAACCTTCCATTCGCACGCAGCACGGCTCACCATTTAGTTCGCTTCTATTTAACGTGCTGATTCCGTTGGCGATATTATTTGCGGGCGCGAGTGTATTTAAGGTACTTGGTTCGATCGTTCCAAAGTCGCGTGATGCTGACGACCAATCGTTCGCTGGTCGGATGCAACGGCTACCGCCCGCTAATGTCTCGAAGGTGCTGTCACTTGAAATGCTCGATAAGCCGCTCGAATTGCGAGTCGACGGTGTTGTCGTTCCATTTCGCGAAGTCGCGCTGGCAGCGGAAGTGTCGGGGCGAATTGTCAATAAGTCAGCGGCTTGCGAAGCAGGTAACTTCGTCAAGAAGGGTGATTTATTGCTTGAAATCGATGCCGTCGACTATCAGCAAAGCGTTGAGCGTCTGACGCGAATGCGCGAACAGGACTATGAAGCTGTCAAGGAAATTGACCAGGAAACAGCCAATACCCAGCGGATGATTGCCGTCGCTAAGGAAGACGTTGCCATCCAAGAACGCGAAGTGAAGCGGTTGGAATCGATGCCGGCGGGGTTTGCGAGCCAAGGCGAAGGCGACAAAGCAAAGAAGTCACTGTTGATGTCGGTGCAAAGTAAAATTGGTTATGAGAATCAGCTTAGCTTGATGGCCGCTCGACGCAAGAAACTCGAAGCATCGGAGCGCTTAGCAACGACAGAACTTCGCGGTGCTGAGATTAATCTTGAAAGAACCAAAATTTACAGCCCCGTGGACGGAGTTATCGTTCGCGAAAATGCTGAATTAAATTCGTTCATCCAGCGCGGCAGCCCGATAGTAACGCTTGACGATATTTCTAAAGCGGAGGTTGCAGTCAACTTGCGAATGGACCAATTGCACTGGGTGCTGGACCAGAAGGCTGATGCTGCCGCTGGAAAGAATGATTTACAACCTTTACCCACCGACGCGGCAGCGACACCTGGCTATTCATTGCCGCAAACGCCAGCCATTATCGAATACGAAATATCCGGTCGCAGTGACAAAAAGTATCGATGGGATGGGGTGCTCGTTCGCTACGACGGGATTGGGCTGGATCCACGCAGCCGCACGGTCCCTGTCCGCATTGTGGTCGATCAACCACGTCAAATCGCGGGCGCAGATTTCGAATCGATTGGCTCCCAAGTGCCTTCGCCGCTGGTTCGTGGAATGTTTGTTTCGGTCCGCCTATTGATTCGCCCCAAGACACCCTTGGTCGCGATTCCATCGATGGCGATTCAACCCGGCAATCGCGTTTGGCAATTCCTGCCCGACAACTCCGTGCTTGACGGTCCGAAACCTGACACAGCGAACCAACCATCACCAGAGGCAGCAGCCGATGCCAAAACGAGTGAAGCATCGACGCCGGTTGCGTCCGAAGAGGTTACAGCAATTGATGTCGCGTCAGTACCGCGCCCTGCTGGTGTCAAGGCAGCGAATGAATTTGATCCATTGACGTGGAAGGCTGGGCGCGTATTCATTCGGCGTGGAATCGTGCCGGTTGATTCTTTGTGGCTGTCGGGCATTGATAATGTCGCGAAGGGTGCTGACGCGACAACCGAAGAACGCCGTTACTGGATTTGCGAAGTTCCAGGTGGTGAGATGGCTGGCGGCGATTGGGTCGTGAGTTCACCGCTTAGTGATTTTGATTCGCAAACGTCTGTGCGTGTGCCCGTCAAAGACATCCAATAGTTTTACTTTTCAAAATCGTTCTCGTGGTCAACTGATATGAAACGCCTGATCGCATGGGCCATCGGAAATTCGCCGGGCATGAACGTGCTCATGATGTCGTTGTTGGTGATCGGCGGACTGTCACTCTATTCTTTGCGACGAGAAACGTTTCCAGCTTTTGAATTGGAAATCGTGATGGTAACGGTGCCGTATCCAGGTGCCACGCCAGAAGATGTCGAGGAAGGGATTTGCCAAAAGATTGAAGAATCGGTTCGCGCCATCGACGGGATCAAGAAAGTAACATCAATTGCAAAGGATAGCGCAGGTTTCGTATTGATGGAGCTTCGCAGCGACGTCAAAAACGTTCAAAAAGTACTTGCGGAAATTGACCGCGAAGTCAACCGCATCCCGACATTCCCCGTTCGCGCGGAAGACCCACAAGTTCAACAGATCACCTTTCGCAGTGCGGCTATTCGCGTTGGAATCATTGGTCCGGTGTTCGACCGCGGCGATGCAGAATCTGAATTGCGACTGCGAGAAATCTCTGAATCCGTTCGTGACGATTTGCTGCAATTGAGTTCAATTTCGACGGCCACGATTATGGGCGGGCGCCCTTATCAAATCGACGTTGAAATTCCCGAAGCCACATTGCGCAGTTACGGACTTTCACTGGACGCAGTCGCAGCCATTATTCGTTCCCGCAATGTTGAAGTTCCCGGTGGACAACTGAAAGCCGAGGGACAAGAGATTTTGCTGCGCGCGAAGAACAAAGGACGCGTCGGCGAAGAAATCGCGAAGATTCCCATTATCACGCAGGCTGGCGGCGGGACGTTGACGGTTGATGATTTGGGAACGGTTCGCGACGAATTCGAGGACATTTCCACCATCAGCGAAATCAATGGAAAACCAGCAATGGTTGTGAACGTTGAACGCTCCAAAACGGAAGATTTATTGGCCATGGCAGACTCGGTGCGTGAGTACGTCGCCAAGAAAGAGTTACCGACAGGCTATAAATTTTCGATCTGGAATGACACCAGCGTAGAGGTGCGAGGGCGACTTGAATTGCTGATTTCGAATGGCCTTCAAGGTCTTGTTTTAGTTTTCATCACGCTCGCCCTGTTTCTGGAGATGCGACTCGCGTTTTGGGTGGCCATGGGCATTCCGATATCGATCGTCGGCGCTGGGTTGGCACTTGCTGCGAGTGACCAAACGTTGAACATGCTCAGTTTGTTTTCGTTTTTGATGGCGTTGGGAATTGTGGTCGATGACGGAATCGTGATCGGGGAGAATGTCTTCGCGCACCGCCAGTTGGGCAAGAGTCCCGTTCAGGCTGCCATTGACGGCACAACGGAGGTAATGCCAAGTGTGTTCGCATCGGTCGCGACCACGATCATCGCTTTTGCACCAATGTTCTACGTCAGTGGCGTGATGGGAAAATTCATTGCGGTGATTCCATTCGCTGTGATCGCGATGCTAACCGTTTCACTATTTGAAGCTACCTTTGTGCTTCCCTGCCACCTTGCTCATCCGCATACTGGTTTCTTTCGACTGATTTCCGTTGTCGCTTACCCACTGCGTCCATTTGGCATTGCGTTGCATTGGGTAAGCGGTTGGACAATGGCCGGCATGGAGAAGTTTTGTGAACGCATTTACGGTCCAGTATTGGCGTTTGGTCTCCGATATCCCGCAGTCCCGGTCACGATTTCGATCATGTTTCTCACCATCACGATCGCCATGATTCGCAGCGGCGTCGTGCCAACGGTTCTGTTTCCAAAAACGGACAACAACTTGTTGCAAGCGTCCATCCAGTTTCCGGATGGCACCGCCGCTGGCGTCGCTGACGCAGCGACGCGCCGGCTGGAAGTCGCAATCCGAGAAGTCAGTCGTGAGCTAGCCGAGGAACGCGGCAAGCGCGAAGGAATGCCGCTGGAAAAAACCTATCCTGACGAAGGAACGGGAATGGTCGGCCCGGTGCGGTTGACGTATCGCGAAGTCGGCAACATCGCCAGTACGGAAGGAGTTTCGGCAGGCAATGGAGGCAGCGGAAGCCACGTCGGCCAAGTTTTCGTTGAGCTATTTGATTCTGAATTGCGAGATATTCATAGTGATCAAATCATTGATCGATGGCGAAAAAAATCGGGTGAATTTCTAGGGGTGCAGAAGCTAAAGTTTGGGACCGTCGGTGTCGGGCCAGGCGGCAAAGCGATTGAGTTCAAGCTGCTTGCACCTAGCGAAAAGACTGCTGACTTACAAGCGGCAACTGAGGCTGTCAAAGAACGCCTTGCGCAATTCACTGGCGTGTTTGATATTTCCGATGACAACACGCCAGGTAAATGGGAATTTCAATTTGCCGTCAAAGACAGCGCGATTGCAACGGGTCTAACGGAAACCGATTTGGGCGAAACCGTTCGTAATGCATACTTTGGTTCGGAAGTCATGCGTTTACAACGCGGTCGCCATGAAGTGAAGTTGATGGTTCGATATCCTGAAGATGAACGCCGTAGCTTAGTCAACTTTCGCGAGATTCGAGTTCGTGATTCACTAGGAGTGGAACGCGCGATCGATGAGGTCGCGGAAGTGACTCTGAAACGTGGCTTTTCTGAAATCAATCGTGTCGATCAGAAACGCAGCATTACAATCAGCGCGGATGTTGACGAAGCAACAGGCAATTCTGATCTCATTACCACAGAATTGCAAAATGAGTTCATGCCGAAGTTACTGGCTGCCTATCCAGACGTCACCGTTCGCTGGGAAGGCCAACGGGAGCAAAGTAATGAATCGGTCGGCAGTTTGAAGATCGGTTTCGGAATTTCGCTGATGGCGATGTTTGTGTTGCTCGTACTCCAATTTCAGAGTTATTCACAACCGCTGCTTATCATGGCAATAATTCCGTTTGGAATGGTGGGTGCTGTATGGGGACATGCAATCTTGGGCTTACCCGTGACATTTTTCAGTATGTTTGGATTGGTCGCATTGGCGGGTGTGGTTGTCAATGATTCGATCGTGTTGATTGACTTCATCAACTCGCGAGTCGCGGAGGGCATTCCGGTGCAGCAAGCGATTCTGGAATCAGGTCAAAGACGGTTTCGCCCCATTATGCTGACCAGCCTGACGACGATTGCTGGGCTTTTACCGCTGGTGTTTGAAAAGTCTTTTCAAGCGCAGCTACTGATTCCGATGGCGACAAGCTTGGCCTTTGGGTTGATGATGTCCACGGCACTGGTGCTGCTATTGATTCCAGTCTATTACTCGCTTTACGAAAAGCTGATCACGCGACTGGGATTTAGCCATAATAGTGATTAATCACGGATACGCTTGCTGCCGTCGCGATGACAATGAATGGTTCAACCCCGTCGCCGTGAAGAATATTTTAGCGGAATGGCGCGAGCCATCCGGTGACACAAGCTTAAGAGAGACCGGACGGCTCGCGCCGTACCGCTAAAACCGTTTAATTCGCCGAAGAAAAATCCTTCACGGCGTTGGGACAAGTCCCGCTCGCGTCGAGATAGGGGAATCAGTTCTGCGCAAAATCTACCTCTCGACTTCGCGCACGACGTTTGTGGTTGAACGAAATTCACGCGACCGTTTGGCTCGTGGACTCGTGGGATACAAAAGTACGCTGCTGAACAGTACGATAAAGCAACTTCGCAACAAATATCTATCCTTTCTCTGACTTTTCTTTCGTACCATGCAGCAGGCGTATGAGACCGCGCGAATTCTTCGCAAAAACATTGAACAGGTGGTTTTGGGGAAACCGGAGGTCGTTCGCTCGTTAGTGATAGCCATGTTGGCAGGTGATCATGTGTTGCTGGAAGACGTTCCCGGCGTGGGTAAAACGCTCGCCGCAAAAGCATTGGCCAAAAGTGTCGACGGCATCTTTACCCGATTGCAATTTACCCCGGACCTTTTGCCCAGTGATATCACTGGCAGCATGGTCTATCGAACTGATACACGCGAATTTGAGTTTAGCCGCGGCCCAGTGTTTGCGAACGTGGTGCTTGCGGACGAAATCAACCGCGCTCCACCGCGAACCCAAAGTGCGCTGCTTGAGGCGATGAGTGAAGGGCAGGTCTCCGTTGACGGCACAACGCACATGCTGCCTAAGCCGTTCATTGTCATCGCCACACAAAACCCGTTTGAGTTCGACGGCACCTACGCATTACCAGAGAGCCAAATGGACCGTTTTTTAATGCGGATAAGTATTGGCTACCCAGAACGTGGCGTTGAGCGAGATGTGCTACGAACTCACCGCGACGGTGAACCCGTCGATCTCCTACCGTCTGTGGTTTCCGTTGAAGCCGTTCGGCATGCTCAATTGGTAACAAGGAAGGTCGATGTTGAAGAATCTTTGGTTAACTACCTATTGAAGATCGTTGACAAAACTCGCGAAACTACCGGAATTCGTGTCGGTGTGAGTACACGTGGAGCGCTGAGTTTCTACCGTGGATGTCAGGCGCGTGCGATCACCGAAGAGCGAAACTTCGTAACTCCCGACGATATTAAGGTGATGGCGGTAACTGTATTGGCTCACCGGATTGTTCCCGATGCTGTGGTGGGTTCGATCGATCGTCGTAGTGTCGAGCAGATGGTGAGCGACCTTGTCGAAACCATTGCGGTTCCGGTTTAAGCGATTGTATCCGGGGGAGTTTTTCATTGCCAAACGTTGATCCAACGATTCGAGTTCGCTTGAGCCGCTTAGGGTGGCATTTTGCGTTCATCGGTTCGTTCGCCATGTTGGGCGGTGCCGTCCGCGCATTAAACTTGCCGCTGGTGCTTGCGGGCTTAATCGTTGGTGCGCTGTTAATGCAATGGCGCCTATCGCGCAGAACGATTGCCTCAATCGATAGCCGGCGAAGATTGCCTGAAGAAGCCTTCGTGGGCCAATCGTTTTCCGTTCGATTTCTGGTCACCAATCGCAATCCGTGGTTGCCTGCGATGTTGCTGCGATTCGACGACCGGATCCTTGCCGCCGACGACTTGCCGAATTTAGCTGCTGCGAAGTCACATCGTGACAACAATCCAAAATGGCAGCGGAAATTGCAACGTGCGGTACTATCACTGTTCCAAGGTAAGTCAGTCGGCATCGTGTCAAGTTGCGGCCTTGGTATCGTTTCACCCAATCGGACGGTAGAAGCCAAATATGACTGTATCGCGGTCAAGCGTGGTCGATACGATTTTGGGCCTTCGGTTGTATCCACAGGAATGCCACTAGGATTGCTATTGGTAAAGAAAGCGATTTCTGATCGCCAATCCATTTATGTGTTCCCACAAATTCTTGAACTTCGACGCGACTGGCGACGACATTTGCAGTCCCGTGGCGGTGGGGCGGCGACGACCGCTCGGCGCAGCGGAGCCAGCGATGGTGATTTTTTCGGCTTGCGATCTTGGCAAGCAGGCGACAGCCGGCGCTGGATTCATTGGCGTACAACCGCGCGAATCGGCGAACCTGCGGTCCGTCAATTTGAGCAACAACGACGCTTTGACGTCTGCATTTTAGTGGATGTGTTTTCTCCGTGGAATTCAATATCACCGGATTCCACGGAGAATGAATCGACCGAAAAATTGTCCGCCAGCGATGCGGTCGAATTGGCGATTAGCGCTGCGGCATCGCTGATAACCCAAATCGTACCAACGCCAACTAATCGTGTTGCGTTAGCAGTGGCAGGGACCAAAAACTCTGTGATTGTTAATGGAGGGAGTCGACAACAACTAAACGCTATGCTTCGCATCTTGGCTGATGTCACGGCATCGACGTTTCCTGATTTAGATGCCGCCGTTGAACAAGTATTTCGAACCATCGGACAACCACAGGACTTAGTCGTGATTAGCCCTCGAATCGTGCCAGCGTCGGCGGAACGTCTTGTCAAATCGCTCAGTGGCAGGTGCTCGCTTCGCTGGTACTCCGTAGCCGATGGGTCCATCGACTGCCTTGTTCATCGACCAAAATCATTTTCCGCTTCATGCGATGCCGTTGTTCCGAACCATGGCATTGTACGCAATGGAGTAGACGCATTGTAGTCCCGCGAACCAGTCGCTTGGGAAGCCACGAAATTAGTAGGTGTGCTCTCCGAGCTCGCAGATCAGACAGCCAGAGCGAGCTCGGAGAGCACGCCTACTATTTTGACACGGTGAACGACCTTGAGCGTCACTTATTTATCGAACAATTCTTAGGTACAAAACCTTGGCCTCAACGCAGACCTTCGAAGCGAAACTGAACATCTACTTTGCACTCCTCGCGGGGTTTTCTGGATGGATGTTTTTTGGTGTGCATGACCTCGAATCATTGCCTATCATTGCTACCTTCTGCGCACTTTTCGGACTGTTCTTTGTCGACTTATTCAAGTGGTTCGCATTGCCGCCCACAATGGCGTACTTAGCACTAGGAGGCATTGCGTTTTACTCAATCAACCGATTGATCACCGACGGGTCAAATTCGCCAGAACCACAAATGGAAGCCGTTGCAGAGCTGTTGGTGTTTGTTCAAGGAGTCTTAATGCTTCAGCGTAAAAATCGGCGAATTTATGAACAACTCGCTGTTTTTGCGTTGCTCGAACTGATTGTTGCAGCAATTTTCAACAATGCGATCAGCTACGGGTTGTTACTAATGCCACTTGGCGTCATCGCGATTGGAGCGTTATCGCTATTGCATGTTTATGTGACTTCCGAGGAAGCATTCTATCGACGTGAATCGGTCAATGCATTGGTGCGAATTAGCTCACTGGAGTCACGACAGTCGTTCATGGCCGTTGCCACGCCGCTACCGTGGATCAGTGTGTTGACAATCGCTCCGTCGGTTCTAGCCGTCGCATTCGTTTTCTTTTTCGCTTTACCAAGGACGTCGGAAGCCTCGCGTGGGACGAAGGGTGGGTTGGCGCAAGTAGGTTTCAATGACGTCGTCGAATTAGGCCAAATCGGTAACATGCTGTTAAATACTGAGGTTGCAGCACGCATCGACGTGAACAGTCGAGAAAGTGGAACTCATTACGAAGTCATCGGTGATTTGTATCTGCGAGGCATTGTTTTAGAGGCTTATGACCCGGATAAAAAAGGAACGGGGGTTTGGAACCAATTGGTAACCAACCGAGCCATGTCCGCGCGTCCATTGCCAGAACCACCAGTACAACAAGAGCCAATCGCGCCGCGATTGAGTGATGAAGTGTCCGTCCGAATCACGGTGATGCCAATGAAAAGTGATTCACTGTTCTCAATTCCACCTTATTATTACGGCGTTTCAGAACCAAAACTCGTTCACTTCAGCGACCGATGGAACATTGGCCGCAGCAAACGTACGTTGCTTGGTCGATCAAGCCAGATTTCTTATCGATTCGTAACCAACGGGTTTCGCGATGGACTTCAGACTCGCTTCGTGCCTCGATTTGCCGCCGGCGAAGGCCCCGACTCGATCGAGTCGTTGACCAATGAGATATTTTCCCGAGTTGAAAGCGGAGACCAAGACAAGCTGGAAATTCAGTTAGCTAAAGAACAAGCGGAGGACATGCGCCTTGAACTTGAAACTTCGGCGAGGAAGTATTTAGAAGGCTGTTTACAATTTAACGTTGACACGGTTCCATCGGCCGAACGTTTGGCAGAGGCAGTCATTGCTGACTCCGTTAATAATCCCAAGAATCCAGTCGAGATCGCGGAGGCGATGGAGCGATTTTTATCGCGAAGTGATCGTTTTAAATACACGCTTAGTTTGACGAAGGACCGAATCATTGGGCTGGACCCCGTCGAACAATTTCTATCGGTTGATCGACAAGGAAATTGTCAATTTTTTGCATCTGCCTTGGTGCTGATGCTTCGCAGCCAAGGTATTCCGGCGCGGTTGGTCGTCGGATTTAATACCGATGAATACAGCTCGATCGGTCGTTATTACATCGCACGTCAATTGCATGCACACGCTTGGGTTGAAGCACTCGTTGATTCGCAGTGGCTGGGTAGTAACGAAGCTGTTGATCCGTCCGATCCATCCACTCAATACTGGATGCGATTAGACCCAACACCTGGCGGCGGCGGTACGACGCTTACGGCGGGCGGACGGGTATCTGAGGTAATGGAACTGGCGCAAGAAATGTGGAAGAGCTACGTGGTTGATGCAGATGCCACGAACCGGCGGCGTCAGACGAACGGAGCGAACGAGGGAATCAGCGGATCCTATCAACTTTTTTATGAATGGGTCGGATTGAAAATTGCGCGCGTTCGTGCAGGTGAGTTAGGGGCAGGTGCGCTAGCCGGCCGCCAATGGTTCTCATGGACGTCAGCACTTTTTGGGATTCTTCTTGCGATCGCCACAATCGTGGCATACCAAGCCATCATCTCGACGTGGAGAAGCTCCCGAGCCAAGCGGATGGTCACATCCGAAACGCTCGCGGTCCCATCCATCGCGTTTTTTGCCGAGGTGGTGTCGCTGCTCGAACGATTGGGAATTCGTCGTCGAATTGGCCAAACCCCCAAAGAGTTCACGACTGCCGCAGCCAACTCATTGCAAAGTGTGCAGCACGCGTCCTTGGCAGGCCCCTTGACCGACTTGACGAATGCTTTTTATTCAGAACGATTTGGAAGTGCCAAGGAAGAATTGGAATCTGAGACTGCCAGCGGACAACGTGATCGAATCGATGCGGCGCTGAATCGTGTTCGTGAGCGATGTGACGATGAATCGAAAGCGGGTCCAACGCCGTAGTCCATTTTTCAGCGACGGACCTGGGACTGTTTTGCCCCACTGAATTCAAAGTCACCGCCCCGGCTTCGTGTGGGGAAGTGACAGGTGCAAAGAGCCGAATACGCTACTGCTTTACTTGAACAAGTTGCAGCCGCCTTAGAATCATCATGGCTTGACGTTCTAGCTTTTCAGCATCGTTCAAATCTTTGTTTTCTCTCAAACGCTGGATTTTTTCACTCATCAACGTTGTATATGCCAGGATTTCTTGAGAGTCACGCTCAAAATCCGCCTGCAATACGTCGTTAAACCCCTTTTCGATTACCTCTAATAGTTCTTGCGTAACGTCTTCGTTGGACTTGAGTTCTGCAATAATCTTGGTCATCGCATCGCGATTCTTGGTGACAAAATCGTCAAAATGAGTTTCGCTTATGTTCACCGAGTGCGATACCAATTCACCGGTTTGCTCGACGGAGTAGTTGACCAATGTTTCTCTCAACTGAGGAACGGATGAGATTGCCTGCTGGCTAAGTGACTGAGCCCACACGGGCGAATTCTTTTCGACTTCACTTCGGATGGTTTGCTTGATGGCCGGGATATTGTCGTCGACTAAAGTTTGCCCTAGATCAACGAGGATTTCCGGTTTTAAAACACTGTTGATTTCGCGATAACCGTATACAAAGTATCCGACCAGCAGCAGCAACAGCAAAGCCCCGACTACCGTACTGATTTGATTACCGCGGCTCAACCGTCGTTGGATCGATGCAATGTGCGATTCGATTGAACGGAGTTTTTCTTGGGATGACATAGTAGCGCCTCATTAAGGATTGGAAAAAAAGAAATGGAATCAATGGGAAAAGCGTTTATTGGGCCAGTCGTTTGGACATGAGTTCTAACAGCGTACCGACCAGTTGATCGCCTAGCTGAGGTTCGCCAGTCTTTGGCGATTCAGCCTGCGGGAACTGATCCCAAGATTCGTTGATATGAGCAATGACACCTCCCATTTCCTTGGCGTAGTAGTTCGACGCCATCTCACCAATAGCTTTATCTAAGCTGCGCATTACTTTCTTGCGGAATTCTTCGTCTTGTAATTCCGGAAATTCCTTGACGAGTCGTGTTTCGTAACCAGCCAATATGTCGGTGTATTTCTCTCTCAGTTGGGCATCGAGTTTCGTTTGCACTTCCGCAATGAAAACGGCTCGCTCCTTTTCGAACGCGCTTGCATACTGAGGCATATCGGCCTTGCTTTGAGCATAGAATGCTTCCGTTACAACCGGTGAAGCGTTATCGACGAGCGATTTTACCTCGTTCATGTAGCGCACTTGGTTCTTTTCGAATCTGTCTTGGGCCTGTTGTGCGACGGCCGTTTTGAATGATTCGCTGGTGACCTTGCGAAACATTCCCAGAAACAAATAAATAATGAGTGCCATCAGCGCAAGGACGGCGCACATAAAGACGAGACGGATTCTTCGCGCACCATTGAGTGCGTTTTCCAATTCTCGGACTTGAGCCTCAAGCGACTCGATTCTTTCGACATCGACAGTTGTAGACACGGTACTTCCTAGATTGAGGAGAGATAGGGACGGAACGGACAGAGATCGTAAAAAAGGTGGCGAGTCTTTTCGCCATTTGTCGTTTTAGGGCGGGCGCGGTTCAAATCGAATTGAAATTCCCCAGTAACAACTCAGTTTATAGGGTATTGACGCTATTGCATGCAACTACTAACTCTCGCTCAGCAGCGATTTTTCCAAAGGTGTCAGATTTCGTCCCGTCACATCGTGACCAACGGTTGTTAGTCGGTTGAGCGCAGCACCGACCGCAGAGTGTTCAGCGACGAAGGGCGTGATGTATGCGGACAATCGTTATTTGGCGGTAAAATGCGTCTTTTTTACTGCCGCTGACGTTGAATTCGAAATCGCTCCAGAAGTCCATTGCGATAAAATAGGGCCGACGGTTCCCAGTGAATTCAAATTCGCCGGGAACTCTCTCACACTGAATACCATTGGACACAGTGCCCATTGATGCCTGGTCGATCCATTGCAAATCGTCAAGAAACAACACCAGCGGTTCGTCCTGGCTGCACAATTCGGAAATGAAGTTCATCAGTACCTGATTGAACCGATTCCTGGTCAACTCGGGATCGACCGCCGCGATCGTTGGCTGAGGGCCAATGAGCTTCTCGATGTTCGGCACCACTTCAATGAGTACTTGCCCATTGTTGCCCACCGCCCGCAGAATGCGAGCCTTCCAGACGAGCATGGATTCGGACGATTCCGCCAGGATCTGATCGCAAAGTCCGTTGAAAGCGTAGGCCATTGCGGAATAAGGGACACCGCGCGGATACTGGTCGTACTTGTCCGTAATGTAACGTCCGCGCGCCGCCAGCGGGCGATATAATTCCTGAACCAGCGACGACTTACCGACGCCGGAATAGCCGCTCACTAGGCTCAGGACCATCTGGCCATTACAAACTCTTTCGAACGCGCCCATGAGCCTGGCGACATGCAGGCTCCGGCCATACAGTTTGGATGGAATCAGGAATCGAGTTGAACGATCCTGTCGGGCCAGGGCAAAATCCTTGACGGTCCCCGCGTCTCGATACTGCCGCAGGACTTCGTCGAGATCCCGCTCTATTCCCTGGGCGCTTTGATATCGATTCTCCGCATCCTTTTCGAGCAGCTTCAGAATGATCTGCCCAAGCACTGGTGGAATGTCCGGATTGATGCTGCATGGTGCCGGAGGAAGCTTCGCGATATGGCAGTGAATCAACTCCAGCGGGTCAGCGCTGGTGAAAGGCCGTTGCCGTGTAAACAGCTCGAACAACGTGGCACCGAGCGAATAAAAGTCCGTGCGAAAGTCGACAGGGCGATTCATGCGACCGGTTTGTTCCGGCGACATGTACGCGAGATTTCACTCGAGCCGTTGTGGCGATTCCGGCGGAACGTGATCTTTGTCCAGAATGCTGGAGATGCCGAAATCAATGATCTGCACCTGACTGGTCTGGCGGTTCCAGACGACGTTCGAACTGCTGATATCTTTGTGAGCAATGGACTGCTGGTGAATGTCGCTCAGACCCCGACAGACCGCGATGGCGATTTCAAGTCCTTCTATCATCGAAGGCGGATCCTGTTCCAGCCACGCGATGAGGCTTTGGGCACCAATGTCCTCGACACTCAGCGCAACCGCTTGTTCCTGATCGATCAACCCCATGACCTTGGCCGCATAGGGCGAGTCAATTCTTCTGGCGATCTGATACTCCTGATGGAAGCGGACGATTTCCGTCGGGGACGGTGAGTCCGCTTTGAGGACTTTCAGGAGCACCTTCGGCCCACCTTTGACCACCTGGGTTTTGAAAATCAGCGAGTGCGGACTTTCGTAGACCTGCTCGGTGATTTCGAATCCGTTAAATTGTAAAAGTTCGGGCATGAGCAACTCGATTGCCGACGGAATCGTCCGAAATCGTTTCAGTTTTTCGTGCAGAATTGGCGATGTGCAACTCACAACGTCAGGCGAGTGGCAACAAAAGAGTTTACCAACAAAATCGACGAATTTTCAAAAAGCCGAGCTTCTCAGGAGATATTTCCAAACTTTCGCGCGCCTGAAACATCAACCTGGTTGCGTATTCTCAAGCCAACATTGTAGATCCATGCACGTCCCTAAAACAGTTATCCCCAGATCTGATGTTATCCTGCGCGTAATTTATGCGACAGCGAGCTGCTTGGGAGTGGCGTTGCGGGCTGATAACAGGGCGGTAATTGTGATTTGCCCTTGGACCGTCATCTTATAGCGGTGCGTGGGCGGGATTTTCTTGATCAGGCTGTGAGCCCGTAGCAGTGCGAGCTTACCAACCTGAACACGTTGACAGAACTGATCGGTGAACTTCTTTAACGGCCGGTCGATCCGAAACCAGCGATTCTATCATCTTGACCGATGCCGCGATTGCTGAATTGGAATGATCGGGTCAATGCAGCACTGACAAGCAAAGAACTGGAGTCATTAAGAACATGCGTCAAACGCAGTAGGCCGTTTGGAGACGAGGTATGGATGGAGGAGGTAGCAGAGAAGCATGGCCTGTAGTACACTCTATGACTTTCGGTCGCCCTTGTGACGGGGATCAATGTCGTCTCAGCGGCTGGCTTAGCCGGTGAAGCCGGACCGACACCGAGGATACGAATGACAGTTCGCTGCGTTCAACAAGCCCGTAGAAAAGTGTGATGCTCTCTCAGCGGTTCAAACGCTAGATAAGACAGTGTGGGCCAGATAGATTTTACGGGCGAGCTTCGGATATCTACCAGGGTGGCGAGACTGAACCACTGATGCTGACCGAGACGTGCTGGCAGCAAACAATTCATTGGACAACGAGTTCGCGAAAAGCTACCGTGAGGGAGTCGAGCTGAACGTCTGTGTGCATGTCAAAAAGCAAATTCGACCATCACAGTACTTTTCTGCTTCATCGCGAGCCCCTATCATTTCCCTTTACAAGGCGCTGACTATCGGCCATTTAATTGCTAACTTAATTCACCGCGTAGTGCTCTGTCCCCAAGCCAGCCTGGATTGGTCGGCGCGTTAAGTTGCTCTGGGCAAGCGTGGTAAAACGCCTGGGAACGTTCCTGCGGTGCTGACGCGATTGCAATTGGGTCGCAACGTTTTTTTCCGATCGGGCCAAAATCAGCGAATTGGCCATACGTTTCCGCCGATTTTGATTCAATCGCCGCGCCTTGATTGCCTGCTTCCCATAAAGGCAAGTTAGATATACCACGGCAAAGTTCTCTGTCCCTCAGTTGCCTCTGCGATTCTGTTTCTTAAACGATACCACGATTGCCGAGTTGGAATGATCGGGTCAATGGAGCACTGGTATGTCCCCAAATCATATCCAAACTATGTAAAAGGACCTGCTATATGAAGACCTTGATGGAGACGGTATCATTGACGTGATTTGAGAACGCGACGGCAAACACTGCACGATTCGCGTCGGACGGAGTCTTGTGCGCGACTGCATGATCCGCCCAGATCGTAGGACAGCCGCGAAAAACGGCGCATCATCGCTTACTTATGCGTTTGTCGCTGGAGACTGGAATCCAAAACAAGCAGACAAAGTACTGACATAGGGAATACACAACCTTTAAATCGGTGCAAAGCATCTCATCACGGACACGACGTTACGTTACGAGTTTCAAAACGGTTACTGGCACCCTGTCGCGAATTCGTTTGTCCACCTGATTGTGTATCGGGAGCCTTGTGGACGCAAGCTGTTTCGCATTTGGTCGGTATGCCGATATTCGTCGGCACGGAATTGGTAGCGTCTCTGTCCTCTGTCCGATGTTGATTGGTTGGTTGGGCGTCCTTACAACGTTGAAATCACAAAGCCAGACAAATCACGTAGCAACTAGCGAAGCTTCGTGAGACTAACTAATAACGTTGTCAGGGCGATCGCGATTCCAAAGCCACGCAAAGATCGGTAACAGAAACAGAATCGCGACTTGATACGTGGTCAGCCCGAACGCGATCTCGGGCTCTGGGCGAAGATACTCGGTTGCGAATCGATAACCAAGGTAGGCAATAATATAGAGTTTGATCAGTTGCCCTCGAAACAGTCCTCGATGTTGCAGGACCAATAAAACTCCGGCCAAGCTAATATGAAACAAGAATTCATAAAGCTGCGTTGGATGTCTCGCGACAAGCGGTTCGCCAGCCTTCGGAAAGACACAACCCCAAGGCAGGTCAGTCGGCAATTGGGATTGATGGGAAGCATGAAACTGGCAAAAACGGGCCTGCGGTGGGATCGGGTTCATCATTCCCATTCTTCTCATCAATCCCATCGCTGGTCGAAAGGCATGGGATTGATGTGAATCATGTGAATCATGTTGAACACCTGCCTTCATTCCTTTGGTCTTTGGTTGCGGTAGTTCCCAGATCCGCAAGTCGCGGATTCGCAAATAATCTCGGAAATCCGCCAAGAGTTCTTCCAAGCTGGCTTGTCCGACGTTCGTCAGTTTGATTTCGGTTTCTTTGGAGGTCGTTGCTGCTTGGCTCCCTTCCAGGATGTTCTGTTTGCACGACCGAGCAGACTGAATCATTTGATCGACGGTGCGATCACCTCTGCCGAGATACTTGTGGGCAAAGCGAAAGGTGATGTCGTAGACGACTTCGGCTTTCTGGAATGACAATAGGGTTTGGTAGTCGCCTCGAGGCGGAATGATGGGACGCGCAGAGGAATGGGAGAAATGAGATTGATGAGAAACATGCTGGCCCTGAGTTGACCGACGATCATTATTCCCATTCATCACATCTCTCCCATCGATCATTAGATGTTATCGCTTTTTCATCAACCCAGAAACTCAGTCGCAACGGAATCAGCCATCAAGATTCCTTGATGGGTAAGCTGATAATGCGTTCCTCGGATTGATAACAGACCCTGCCTTTCGCATCGTTCGATTCCAGCGCGACGAAGATGCGCTACATCAACACCGCATTCTTCGCGAATCGTTTCCATGTCGATCCCGTCGATCATTCGAATGCCGAATGCGGCTCGTTCGCACGCATATTGTTCCGGCGATATCGGCTCACGCTCCGCGACCGGTGAATGACCGTTATGCAGCATACGTCGCAGATAGGTTGTTGTGCTGCGATGATTCACCTCGCGTGCGCCATCGATAAATTTCGCCGCCCCGGGTCCGAACCCAAACCAACCACGTCCATGCCAATATGTCAAATTGTGATTGCAACGAAATCCATCTCGCGCGAAGCTGCTAATTTCGTAGTGGCTTAGTCCAGACGCTTGAGACATTTGAATGGCGTCTTCATACATGATCAGTTGATCGTCTTCACAAACTTCGTTGAGATTGCCTCGCAATCGCTGGGACCAAAAAGAGGTCCCCTTTTCAAATGTCAACGCGTAAGTCGAAAGATGTGTGATCGGAAGCGAAAGTGCCGTTTCAAGGTCGTTTCGCCAATCAGCGGTGGATTCGCTCGGTGCTGCAAAGATCAAATCGATCGAAACATTTCCAATCTCCTCAGCGCATCGCTGAATCGCCAGCGATGCAGTGGATTTTGAATGGGTGCGTTCAAGCAGCTTCAATTTGCTTGCGTTGAACGACTGAACTCCCAGACTGATACGATTCACGCCATGTCGAGCAAGCAGTGCAAGTTTTTCGCCATCAATGTCCTCAGGATTCGCTTCGACCGTTGTTTCGGTCGCGGGTGTCCTTAGCAACCATCGATCGATGGAAGCGAATAGTTGATTGAGCTGTTTGAGCGACAGATGGGTAGGTGTACCGCCACCGATAAACAGCGTATCAACTGGCTGCGGCGAACCGAGCATGGCGAGTTCATGTTCGATCGCGTCTAAAAAATCGCCAGCCAAGTTGTCCCGCCCCGCTGTGACGCTGAAGTTACAATATCCACAGCGATGCCGACAAAACGGAACGTGCAGATAGGCGCTGCGCGGTATTGGCCAGCCGCCGACAGGCATTTGCGTCATAGCCAGAGGTTCAATCGCCCGTCAAGAGAATCCGGCAATTGCTTTTGAACCCAACGTTGCACCTGAGAATCACTGCAGCGGGTGCTGAAGTGGCTCGCGATGATGACTTCGTTTTTAAAACGGTCGGCGCGTTCGCGATAATCGTCCACGTGCATGTGCCCATGCTTGTGAATTTTCTCGCGGCGATGCCCAGGGGCAACGAACGTCATTTCAGAAATCAGTATCTTGGCTTCGAACATTTCCGGATTGTCGTCCAGTCCTTCAGGCGACGTATCACCGGTATAGGCAAAAATGGGAATACGAGTCTCTGCCGTCACATCGGTTCCTGATAAACGAAGATCGCGAATTTGGTTGCCCGTCAATTCGCGAAACTCCGGCTTCAGCTTTTGCCGTCGTTGTTCGACAAGGAAACCCAGCGACGGAATCGTGTGACGTGTGCGGAGCGCCGTGACCAGCCATTCGCGACCGATCTCGATTTCATCGCCATCCTGAAGCGGTTCTAGTTCGCAAGGCATCGCACCGCGATCCAGCGGCACAAACGATCGCAGCATCTTCCAACAATCGTCAATCGCATAGCTAGGCATGTAGATAATAGGCGGCTCCATTTTCATCATCCGGCGACGCGAAACATAAAGCGGCAGAGCGGCAATATGGTCCAGATGCGTGTGCGTGATGAAGCAGGTCGGCGTGCCCATGAAGTCCCACGGTTGGCCACCGAGGTCGAAATTGAGCTTCAGTTCATTGATTCGCCAATAGGTTTGTACCGCCGCGCGAGACCAGCCTTCGATGGTGAGCCCGTCGAAGGTTTCTGATTTAACGGGGACGTTGTCGACCATTGAGTGAGCGAGAGCGGGCGTTGCTGGTGCGATTATTTGTCGTGGCATGTGCAAAGGTTATCCCGCAACTCGATAGTTGGCCATCGGATTGCAAAACCAATCACAATTTTCTTCGTCGCAGTAGCATTTATCGATCATTTCCTTCAATCGACCGGTAAGTTTGCTGACTGGTTCGCGTCGGGAGGCAAATCAACGAGATTTTCCGGTTTCGTTTACCACTGCGGGTCGCCATGGTGTAATCATACTGCTTACGCACTTCTTTACCCCTCACCCGTCTGAACCTGTGCCGCTATGAAGCTTGACGACCTGCGAGAATTCATTCGTGAGATTCCAGATTATCCAAAACCAGGGATACTTTACCGTGACATCACACCACTGCTGGCAAACTGCGAGGCGCTGTCGCTGGCAACACGCTTGATGGCTGAGCCCTATTTGGATGCGAAGATTGACGTCGTGGCCGCGGCAGAGGCGAGAGGTTTTATCTTCGCCGCACCACTGGCAATGCAGTTGAAAGCAGGGTTTGTCCCCATCCGCAAGCCTGGAAAGCTGCCGTACGAACTACGATCATTTAAATACGACCTGGAGTATGGCACCGACGAATTGCAGATTCATATCGATGCCATCAGGCCGGGGCAACGCGTGCTGCTTGTCGATGACTTGCTGGCAACCGGTGGCACGATGGAAGCCTGTTGTCGACTGCTGGAATATGCGGAAGCAGAGATTGTTGGGTGTTCATTCTTGATCCATCTGGCGGCTCTGGGTGGTGAAGCACGGCTCAATCCGTACCATTCCCATTCGGTGCTGCGATATGACTTTGACGACATGGAAGATGAATTAGGAATGCAGAACCAAATTCAGTGATATTTTTGGATTTCGATTAGATTAGTTGGACAGCGCCCAGTCAGAACCGTTCGATCAATAACTGTCCGGTTTTTGAAGTGGGATAGGCTTCCAGCCTGTCATTTTCAATGCGACAGGCTGGAAGCCTATCCCACTCACTGATCGAGCGATACTAAGTGAGCGGCAAGGCGCTAGCCGCCGGTAAATCACGGCGGAACCGGCGGC